>CAYYHT010000851.1:0-3227 GCA_964471355.1 uncultured Enterobacteriaceae bacterium | reverse complement strand
CGCGCCTTTTCAGCGCCTAGGAGGTCTTTGTGCTTTGCCTCTGGCGTCCCCGGTGCCGCCAGAGGCAAAGGTCGAGCTCGGTGCCGCACCACACGTCGGCTATCAGCTTGCCCTCGACCTGGGCCTCGATCTGGGCCAGCTTCTGGTCGAGGCGGTTTGTGTGCCCCCCGACCTGAGCCACAAAGCTAGTCAGCGCGTGTTCCCGCGCTGCACTGCGCACCGTCAGAACTTCGAGCCAGGCGAGGCCCACGGTGATCAGCGCCATCAGCAGGGTGGCGAGCACCAGTCCGATGCGAATTCCCCAGTCGGCGTTGCGGGCCAACCAACGCTGGGCGCGTCGAAGAGGCCCATCGGGCAGCGCCTCGATCGGCTCGTCCTGCATCCAGCGCCGCAGGTCCTTTGCCAAGGCGCCAACCGACTCGTAGCGGTCCTCGGGGAACCGCCCAGCGGCGCGATTCACAATGGCCTGCAGACCGGCATCGACCCGCTCTGTCCTGCGAACCGGCGACAGACGTGGCAGCTCGGCCTTTCGGGCAGAAATGAGCGCCTTCTGGCCACCCAGAGGTCGGAAGGCCCCGCCGTTGACGATCTCGGCCAGAATGAGTCCCAGCGCGTACTGATCGGTGTACGGGCCGATCAGGTCGGTCTGGCCCATCGCCTGTTCAGGCGCCATGTAGGCCGGCGTCCCGTAGATGCCGCCCTCTTTGGCGTCGGCCGAGGGATCCAGAGGCTGATCTTCGCCCTCGCCGGCGGACAACAGCTTGGCCAGCCCCCAGTCGACCACGTAGACCTCGTGATGGCCGCCGATCATGATGTTGGCCGGTTTTAGGTCGCGGTGGACCACTCCCTTGGCGTGGGCATAGTGCACCGCCTCGCACACCCGCTGAAAGTACTCGAGCAGTCGAGTCCGGCGCACGTCGGCGGGTGGCGTGCTGGCCAATCCGCGAGTCTCGCTCGAGCGGCGCATCAGCACATCGAAAGATTCACCTTCGATGAGCTTCATCGAGTAGGACACGCCCCCGTCGTCGCTCCACTCCAGATCGTAGATCGGCACGATTCCAGGGTGTTCGAGCTGGGCCGTGATCTGAGCTTCGGCCAGAAAGCGCTTCATCCGGCTCTGGTTTCGATCTCCCTGCAGCCGCTTTACAGCGACCGTTCGGCGCAGCCCGTGGTCTCGCGTACGGACGACCGTGGCTGTGGCCCCTCGCCCGACCTCGCCCATGGACTCGAACCGGCGCTCAAGCGGCCTCAGGCCATCAGCGCCCCCCCGCTCAAAACGGGTCTGCACCGGAAGCAGCAGTGTCTCCTTCTCACTCTCCATCGCCACACCCTACCGCTCGGCTCGGACGCGGTGACATCCGACGACGAACGGCACTGAAGACTCCGACCGCAACCGGCAATCTAGGAGCCGGCCGGTGATCCGGCGGCGTTGACGCGCCGTAGTCCGATGCGCACCCCGCGGATTGTTCGATCAGAACAGCTGTTGCTTCCCCGCCTTTCAGGGAACTATATGGGGCGGCGGGAGGCTGTATTCGGCGTGTTCAGCGGTGTGCCAGTGCGAATGATGATGATGATGTGCTGCTTGCTCATCGTGGGCTGCAGGCCGACTGACATCGGGGTGACCGACCAGAACCGGGACCGCGACCAAGACGGCTTCGACAACGTCGCGGACGGTGGGCTCGACTGCAATGACAGCAACGCTGAAGTTCACCCCGACGCGCCGGACATCTGCGATGGCATCGACAACAACTGCAACGGGTTGATCGACTGCGCCGATCCGACCGCGATCGATGCGGACGACGACGGGTCGTGTGTGTGCCTCGACTGCGACGATGAGGACCCCACCAATCGACCCGACCGGATCGAGACCTGCGATGGAAAGGACAACGACTGCGACGGCTTCAGTGACTGCGCCGATCCCGACGTTGAAGACGTGGACCAAGACGGCGCCTGTGCCTGCCTCGACTGCGACGATGCCGACGCCACCGCCTTTCCCGGCAATGTTGAGATCTGCGATGGCATCGACAGCGACTGCGATCTGTTCATTCCCGAGAGCGAGACGGCCGACATCGACGGCGATGGACATCCAACGTGCCTCGACTGCGATGACGAGAGCGCCGATACCCACCCGGGCGCCACCGAAATCTGCGACGGCATCGACAATGACTGCGACACCGTGTTGCCACCGGACGAGGTCGACGCCGACGCCGATGGATTTCCCGCGTGCGAGGACTGCGACGACCTAGACCCGGACATCATCACCAGCACCGGCGACCCGGACCTCGATGGCTACGACGAGTGCGCCGGCGACTGCGACCAGACCAATACCAGCGTCAATCCCGGTGCACCCGAGATCTGCGACTTCATCGACAACAACTGCGACAACGTGATCGACGACCCCTTCCGCACGGGCACCAAGTACGACACCTTCGAGCACTGCGGATTCTGCAGCAATGACTGCGGCGACATCGACTTCGACCACGCCACCACCATCTGCGACACGTCCCTCGACATCCCCGACTGCGTGCCCAGCTGCCGCCCAGACTACTTCGACGCCAACCTCGACTGGTCCGACGGGTGCGAGTGCAGCTACGACAGCCCGGTCGACGTGCCCTTTGACGGGGTCGACGCCGACTGCGATGGCGAAGATGGCAACCACACAGAAGCGGTCCACGTGGCGCTCTGGGGCGCATTGGGGGCCCCGGGCACCTTCGACAGCCCCGTGCGCAGCATCCAAGAGGGCATCGATCTGGCCACGGCCACCGGGTTCACCCACGTCATCGTCAGCCAAGGAGCGTTCTATGAGTCGGTTCGCCTCGACCCCGGAATCACCCTCGTTGGGGGCTACTCCTACTTCTTCACCGACTACAACCCGGACCTATACGAGACCATCATCGACGGCCGGGACGCCAGTCCAGGATTGCCTGGCGCGCTGAATCTGTTTGGCACCGGCAGCACCGCGCAACGCATCCAAGGCCTGCACATCGTGGGCACGGTGCCCACCCAAGACGGCGACTCCAGCTACGGCCTGTACCTTCAGGACTGCAGCGACTTGCTCACCGTCGCCGACAACACCATCGAGTCGCGAGGCGGCGCAGCAGGGCTGGTCGGTGACTCCGGCGGAAATGGCAGCGATGGCAGCGAGGGCGAAGACGGCCGCGACGCCGCGATGACCAGCTGCACCAGTGACCCTCGCGGCGGCATTGGCGGACCAGGTACCTGCTCGG
>CAYYHT010000850.1:0-3234 GCA_964471355.1 uncultured Enterobacteriaceae bacterium | reverse complement strand
GAGGGCAACACCGGCGCGGTACTTCGCGATCGCCGCGTCTAGTCGGTCGCTGCGCTCCTCGATCACGCCGACGTACAGCCATGCCTGAGACAGCTGGTCGTCGAGCTCAAGTGACTTTTCGAATGCCGTTCGAGCACCGGCGTGGTCGCCCAGGTGGAACTTGGCGACGCCAATATTGAAGTGCACTTCAACCGCGTCCGGCTCGTCGGCCAGAATCGCCTCAAGGACCTCGAGCGACTTGGCGGGGCCGTCGTCACCGGATTCCATGATGTCGGCGGCACCGTTGATGCGCTCGTGCAGCGGGGTCTTGCTGCTCGAGAACTCTTCCATGGCCTTGGCGGTTTCGGCCGCTTGGAGCTTGGCGAGGCGCGCGGCCTCTTTTTCTTCGGCGGTCAAGCCTACGGCCGACTCGGTGGTCGTCGTGTCTTCGCCGGTGACCGCGTTCTCGGTCTCGCCGCCCTTGGGGCAGCCCGAGAGGACAACCGCCAAGAGGCCCAAAATCGCTGTGTGTCGCGTCATCACTCGCCTCCTCCCCAGGGATCGCCGTCATCCGTCGGGGGGGCCTCTTCTTCGGGAGGAGCTGGCGGGGGGGTTGGTGTGGAAGGTTCGGCTGGTTCCGTTGGTTCGGTGGCATCAGGAGTCGAGGCACCCGGAACCGGCACGATCTCGTCAGAGTTGGTGAAGTCACCCATGCGCAGCGACTTGACGCGCGGGTAGATCGATGAGTCCACACCACCGCGCTTCTCGTGCTTGAGCGCCGGGTAGGTCTTGGGGTCCATCTGATTGAGTGCTTCCTGGGCTCTGTCGACCCAGATGTTGTACTCGCCGCGGTCTGCAGCGCCCTTGATGACCTTCTCGAGTAGCTCGACGGCCTTTTCTTGGACGGGGTAGAACTGCGGGTAGATCTCGGTCTCGAGGATCTCGTAGAAGATGTCCTGCAGCTCGGGGTCCATGTCCTCGGGCGGCTGTAGAGAGAAGCCGAGGTCGGCGAAGTACATCTGCACCGCACCCATGTGGAAGATGGCTGCCGAGTTGTGCTCGAAGTCCTGGAAGGTCAGGATGCTGCCGGCAAGCTCGGTGAACTCTTTGATCTGCGGCGGCTTGGTCTCGGTGAGCAACGTCAGTGACTTCTGCTCGTCCTTGGGCAGCTCGTCGCCCACGACCACTTCAAACATCTCGGCGACTTCGCGGAACGCCGATTCGGCGGCGTAGTGGCGCGCCCAGAAGCCCAACTTGTCGGGCTGGGTCTCGGCTAGCGTCCGGTAGTCCGCCAGGATTTCGTCGAGCAGCGCGTTGTACTTCCGCTTGTTCCGCTCTTCGAGGTAGGTCTCGGCCAGCTTGTGCTTGGCCTCGAACGCATGGTCGGGATTCTCGAGGCCGAAGCGCTTGAGGTACTTCTCGTAGAACTTCTTGCCCTGGTAGGTTCCGACCTCTTCCCATTGCTCGCCGGCGAGGAAGAACGTCTTCTCGACATCGCTCTCTTCGGGGAACTTGTCGGCGTACTGCTCGAACGCCCGGGCGGCGCCAGCAGAATCGCCGATGCCGATCTTGAGGAAGGCGGCGTTGTACCAAGCCGCGGCCGCGTCGATGTTCTCGGGGAACAAACGCACCAAGCGCTCGTAGTAGCGAATCGCCTGGTTGAGCTCGAAGGTCGACTCATAGGTCGTCGCAATACGGAAGTACAACGACTCGGAGCGCTCGTCATCGGGGTACAGATTGACGTACTGCTCGAACAACTCGATCGCACGCTCGGCCTTGCCGATCAGCTGGTAGCTGTTGGCGGCGTTGAACAACGCGACGTCTTTGTGCTCGGAGTCCGGGAACTCATCGAGGAAGTCGAGGAAGCAGGTTGCAGCTTCGGCTCGTTCGTCGAACTTGATGAACTCGAGGCACTGCTTGAACGCGGTTCCTTCGAGCAAGTTGGCGAAGTCCTCCATGCGGGCTTCAACAAGCTCGGGTGGACCAGGCGGATTGCGAACGAAGTCCTGGGTCCACAGGCGAACCTTGGCCAGGTCGCCTTCGGTGTTGAAGGAGTCGACCAGCAAGCCCGCCGCGTAGCTGCCCTCGTTGGTGGCGCGGTACTGCTCGACCACCGCGATGAGGCGGGGCCGGGCCTCGTCGTATCGATTGTGGGCAAACAAGATCTGCGCGATCAAGTACATGAGCGCCGCACGGTTTTGCTCGACTGCGGCGGCGTAAGGCGCTTCGTTGCCCTCGCTGTCGAACTCTTCGAACTTCCAGCCGAGAACACGGTCGGCGGAATCAATGAACGCCTGATGGTCCGGGGACAGGGCGTAGACCTTGATGGTGATGGGCTCGCCAGTCTCGGGATCGGTCCGCTTGTCGACGCGGCCGTACTCGCGCTCGATGACGGCGCCCTCGGGCACCTTGGACATGTCGCCGTACTTGTTGGCGAGCATGGCGTTGCGGCAGCGCATGAGCTGGAAGACAGAGCCGTCGCCGAACTCGTGATTGCGACGGGACTTCAACAGCAGACCGTACTCGTCTGCCGCCTGCTGGTACTCCTCGGCGAAGTACAGCGTGTCTGCGAGGTACCACTGCTGCTTGTAGTAGTCGTCGGAGATCGGGAACTTGTCGAGGTACTCGCGGAACTGCTCGGCCGCATCGAGGTAGGCGGCCTTTACGACCTCGGGCTCGAGGCCCTGCTGTGCCTTCTGGTCGGCAATGATGCGGTACTCGATCGCGACGTCGGCAAGCGAGTCTTCGATGAAGCCGCGCGCATTGGCCAGGGCCTCGGGATTGCTGCGGTTGGCATCCCACCACCCAGTGTCGTCGTTGTACCGGTTGGTCAGCTCGACGCGCGCCGCGGCCGAGGCCTCGATGTCGGGAAATGGACCCGAGACCCACAGCTTGACGATCTTCATCTGGAAGTCGGGATTCTCGGGGCGATTGCGCCACCGCTCGTCGGTCTGCAGCGCTTCGTAGACCTTGATGGCGTCTTCGAACTTGGCCAACTGAGTCAGGTTCTCGCCCAGCTGGACGTAGACCTCCCATTCCCAGGCGGCAGGCTCTTCGAGCTTCTCGAAGTACTCGCGGGCCACGTCGATGGCAGTGACCATCTCTGCGTCGGGGTCGAAGTCGTCGCCGCCAGGAGGCCAAGGGCCGGTGTGCCCCTCGGGGGGCGACGGAACCATCCCGCCCTTGTCCGCGATGTCGCTGAACGAAATCGCCAGGTACTTGACCGCATCGGGCGCGTAGTCGGATTCGCGGCCG
>CAYYHT010000849.1:0-3237 GCA_964471355.1 uncultured Enterobacteriaceae bacterium | reverse complement strand
CGGCAGCACCCGCCGGTGGGGGGGCCTCGAGTCCGGCGAGCGTCGGCGTCAGGTCATTGACTGCCTGGTTCGCTGGTTCGGTCCACAAGCAGCCAATCCCACCGCCTATGGCGAAGAGGACTGGGGCCTCGACCCCTGGTCTGGCGGCTGTCCCACGGCCAACCCAAGCCCCGGCGCTATCGCTGCTGCAGGGCGTATTCTGTGCGATCCGATTGGACCGGTGCACTTCGCCGGGACCGAGACTGCCGACGAGTGGACGGGCTATATGGAGGGGGCCGTGGCCGCCGGAGAGCGCGCTGCGTCCGAGGTCGTCGAAGCGCTACATTGATGGACGCTGCTGCTTGGCACACAGAGGTCGCATGAGACTTGGCTCCGTCTTTTTCCTTCTGCTGCTTTCCGCAGGTTGCGTCAGTGGCTCAGCGACGGATGAAACCGAGGACTCCGGTCCGGTCATGCCAGACGCCGACCCTGTCCCCGACCCTCCGGATTGCGACGTCGACGGTGATGGGGTGGATGGCCCGCAGTGTTCGGGTCTCGACTGCGACGACACCGATGCTGGTCGACATCCAGGGGCAGAAGAGGTGTGCGACGGCACCGACAACGACTGTACGGGCGTGTCCGACGACGATGACAGTGCGGCAACCATCCATCCAGGCGCGGTCGAGACCTGCGACGGCGTGGACCAAGACTGCGATGGAGTCGTCGACAATGACGCCGTGGGGCTGCTCACGACCTACGCGGACTCGGACGGTGATGGGTTCGGTGATGGGGCTGCGGCGCACGTCGGCTGCGATGTGCCTGCGGGCAATGTGTTCAGCGACGCGGACTGTGATGACGCAGATGGCGGCGTGCATCCTGGCGCCACAGAGCAATGCGATGGTCAGGACCAGGACTGCGACGGTGAGGTCGATGAGTCGGCGCCCTCGGCTCCGCTCTGGTTCAGCGACGGCGACGGCGATGGCTATGGTGTCTCGGGGTCGGCGGTACGTGCATGTGACCAGCCTGTGGAGCACGTCGTGGTCCACGCGGAACAGCAGCGGTTGGCTCGATGCGAGCTACCAGGTGACCGCGTTCTCGGGAGCCCGCTTCTATCCGCTGAGGGACGTCGAGCCGCTGCCACCTAGCTGCCGATAGCGGACTGCTACAGTGCGGTCATGGCAGACATCGACTCCCTGATTCAGCGCCTTCCAAAGGCCGAACTCCACCTGCACATCGAAGGGTCGTTGACCCCCGAGCTCATGTTCCAGCTCGCCCAGCGCAATGGCATTGAGCTGCGCTTCAGCTCGGTCGAAGAGGTGCGCGAGGCGTACAACTTCCACGACCTGCAGTCCTTTCTGGACATCTACTACGAAGGCGCCGGCGTGCTGATCACCGAGCGTGACTTCCACGACATGACCGCCGACTACCTGGCTCGGGCCGTTGCTGATGGGGCCCGGCACGTCGAGATCTTCTACGACCCGCAGACCCACACCGACCGCGGCATCGCCTTTGAGACCGCCATCACCGGCATTCGGTCTGCCCTTCTAGCCGCCGAGGCCGACCGTGGCCTGACGTCCCAGCTCATCCTGTGCTTCCTCCGCCACCTGAGCGCCGATGCTGCCATGGCAACCCTAGAGCAGGCCTTGCCCTTCAAGCACTGGATCGCCGGGGTCGGACTCGACTCATCCGAGCTCGGCCATCCGCCCTCCAAATTCCAAGCGGTGTTTGACCGCGCCCTTGCCGAGGGCTTCCGACCTGTGGCTCACGCCGGCGAAGAGGGGCCGCCCGCCTATATCTGGGAGGCGCTCGATCTGTTGGGCGTCGAGCGCGTCGACCACGGGGTGCGCTGCGTTGAAGACGAGGCCCTGGTGGCTCGTCTGGTTGCCGAGCGCATCCCACTCACGGTCTGTCCGCTGTCGAACGTCAAGCTGTGCGTGTTCGACAAGCTTGAGGACCACAACCTGCGGCAGATGATGCAGGCCGGCTTGGTGGTGACCGTGAACTCGGACGACCCGGCCTATTTCGGTGGCTACCTGGGTCAGAACTACCGCGAGTGCGCATCGGCGCTGAACCTGACTCCAGACGAGATCGTCGCCCTGTGCAAGAACAGCATCGAGGCATCGTGGCTGGCCCCCGAGCGGCGGGACGCGCTGCTGGCCGAGATCGACTCGGAATACGCGGCCTGGAAGGCCTAGAGCCGGTTGCCGCGGATGTCCAAAACCAGCTCGCACGGACTGTCGAGCACTGGGCAATCGACGCCGGTCTCGTTGGATAGATCGAGGGTGGCGACGCAGCTGGCGTCATCGGTGCCGCTGATGGTGCAGTTGACGCCGATGGCCATGTCGACGACGCAGTCGGGGTACGTGTCGGGGTCGAGCTCGATGGACTCGTTCTCGGCGCCTTCAAAGGCGCGTGTGTTGCCTTCGCCGGTGATGGTGACCTCGATGGGCTGGAAGGGAGGTCCCAGAGGAATGCCGCCGATGTAGGGCAATTCTTCGACCGCTGGCAGGTAGATCGGGGTGCAGATGGGGTTGGTGGTTCCCGGGCCTTCGGGCAGGTAGACCGCCTCGAGGGCGCCATCGAGGCACGTGTCGGTGACCGCATAGGTCTCGAAGTTGAACCGTCCGCCGACGAACTCGCCGTCTGTCTCGTCGGTGGGCTGGCAACCGATCAGAAGTCCGATGGGAAGAATCAAGGCGGCGAGCTTGTGCATGATGAGGTCCTCGGCAGCCCCATAATAGCCCAGCCGAGCAGGCTGCTAGAACTTGAGCTCGACGCTCGCGCTGACGTTGGACAGCGGCATGATGAGCCCGAGAGCAAGCAGGGGGTCGGCGATGATGATTGTCGAGCCGATGGTGACGGTCATCGCGTCGGCGTGGAGGAGCTCAACGTCGGCCCCAGCCAGGAATCCCTCGCCATCGGTCAGTCCGCGCAGGGTGATGCGGGTGACGTCCGAGGCCGTGAGCAACACCCCCATCGCGGCGTAGTCGCGCAGGGCATCCTTGGTGCGCTCGGTGGGCAGACCATGCATCCACTGCACATTGATGATGAAGCGACCGATGAACCGCTCGAGACCCACAACGGTGCGCACATAGGGCTCTCCGTCCTGGGTGACCGCCTCGGGCATGGGGTCGGGCACCTCGTCGATGATGTTCAGGGGAATCAGGCTCTCGAGCTGGGCTCGATTGGCGGTGACGGTCAGTCGCTCGGGGAACACCACGGCCGTCTCGAACCAGCCGGCGATGTCTAAGAACAGCG
>CAYYHT010000848.1:0-3237 GCA_964471355.1 uncultured Enterobacteriaceae bacterium | reverse complement strand
CCTGAAGCGCCGCTCGGCCGCCCTCTTGGGGCTCTGCCACGGCGATGACCGCGACCAGTTGTTCCATCTGCGACTGTTGGGACACACCCACCTCCGAGCGGGGTATAGCGCACCCATGATCATTGACGCATGGCTTCAGCACCCAACCGCAGGCTTCATTGCCGACGACATGTTCGCGGCCATTCGCCGCTGGATGGGCCTGTCGGACATTCCCGACGAAATTCCTCTGGAGTTCACGCTGTCCCAAATGGACGCGGCCGGTGTGCAGCGGGCCATGCTCTGTGCTTGGCACGGACCCAAGGGCGCCCTGATCTCGAACGAGGACGTCGCCAAGTGGGTGAGCCAACACCCCGACCGATTTGTTGGCGTGGCCAGCGTCGACCTGCACAAGCCGATGGCCGCGGTTCGCGAGCTGCGCCGCTGCGTAGAGGAATACGGTTTCAAGGCCGTGCGTCAGCTGCCCTGGCTCTGGCAGCTGCCTCCGGACGACCGCCGCTACTACCCGATCTACGCCGCGTGCATCGATCTGGGCATCCCGTTCTGTCTGCAGGTCGGCCATGCGGGCCCGTTGATGGCATCCGAGCCAGGGCGGCCGATGCCGTACCTCGACCGGGTCGCCGCCGAGTTCCCCGAGCTGGTCATTGTCGGCGGCCACATCGGCTATCCGTGGACCGAAGAGATGATTGCGATGGCCCGCAAGTACGAGAACGTCTACATCGACACCTCGGCCTACAAGCCCAAGCGCTACCCGCCAAATCTGGTCGAGTTCATGCGCGGACGCGGACGCACAAAGGTCCTGTGGGGCAGCAACCACCCGATGATTGCGCCCGCCCAGGCCCTGCAGGGAGTCGACGAACTCGGACTCGATGACGAGGCCAAGAGCCTGTTTCTAGGCGGCAACACCGAGCGCGTCTTCGGGCTGTAGCTGCTCGCTACACAGGCCAGATCGGCTGGCTCCACATGGCAACGCCCCCGGCCATCATCGCGAGCGCGAAGCCGGACATCGCCGCGGCCAACTTTTCATAGACCGACGGCACGGGTTCAGGGCACTTGAACCGCACCACGGCCGGTGCATACCAGCCCGCGGGCTGAATAAAGGGCTCGGTGATGCGACGCTCCGGAGTGATGTCTGTGGGGGTGTCCGCGGTGCCGAGCTCTGCCGAAATTTCAGTCTCTTCGGCACAGAACAACGCATCGGCATCTTCGCGAAGAGCGGCCCAGATATCGGTATCGACGGCGTCTTGGTCCATGGCGACCTCCAACATTCTCATCGGCACGCCGGCGCCGGGGGTTAAGGGGCCGCCAATCGGAGGCACCGATGACCCAGTGGCGACAAAATCTCTACGACGTGCCCGAGCCCCAGACGCTGATGTCTCCCGGGCTCACAGAGCACACTGTGGCTGAGTGGGTCGTGGACGGAGTCGAAGACCCCACCGAAGAGGTGTTCGGCGACCTCATCGAGAGCGTTGAGCGCACTCACCTGCCGGTCGAGCACGACAGCACGACCATGCGCAACGACGTATGGCTGCAGGACATCGAAGGCCCCAGCATCGTCCCTGCCGCAGCGCGCAGCTTTGCTCCGCAGCGCGAGTTGGTGCCTCAGCCCTGGGGTTGGCAGGACGCCGCCGCGGGCATGGCCATCTGCCTGGGCGTCGCCATCGTCTTCCTCACGGTCGTTCTGTAGCCGGCTCAACACAGGACAGTGCGACCGCCCGCACCGTCTCCATGGCTTCGGGGTCTTCGCGGTTGACCGCCCGCACGAGCTCGCTCACGTCCGCTGATGAGCGGCCCACCAGCAGACGCTGCGAGATGCAGCTGCACATCGAGGTGCACTGGGCCTCGTCCGCATCTTCAGCGACGCAGCCCGAGGTGCACCCCTGCACAAAGGCCTCGAGCTTGCGGTCGGCAGGCGGCTCATCAGGAATCGGGTCGACACCGCGCCGCACCACAAACAGGTCGGGGGACGCGGCGTATTCGGCGTGGAGCTCTCGCCATGCCTGCCGCTGGCGACGCGCTGACACCGCATCGGCGAACAAGACACCGCCGAGCAAATTCAGGGCCAAGCCCACGCCGATCGGAAATCCAGCACCCTGGGGCCAGTTGGGCGCATCGACAGCACCAAAGGCCACACTGTAGGCGACAGCGCTGCTCGCGGTCGTCAGGCCCGATCCCGTCAACCCGACCACTCTGCGCCCCCTCAATCGGGCGTCGACACGGTGCTCCTCGCGCTCGAAGTCAGCGACTGTTGCACCGGTGCCGGATGGAAAGGTGAAGCCGAGATCGAGCTGAATGACGGTGGGCACCCCGTCGATCAGGTAGGGCTCCCACAAGAACTCGTGCATCGAATCGGTCACTGCAGCGTGGAATTGTCGCGGACAGCCGGGGCTCTCAACCCGCAGCGGCGCCCCATCGGTGCCGATCACAAAGGTCGAGACGCAGCGCAGGGTCGGCACCGGCAGGCCAAACAGCGGCGCTGGGTAGTCCGGTGAGCCGGGGTGCACGTACCGAGCCTCGCTCAGCGCCACATCGGTGGGCGCCTCACTCGCCTGCTGGCCCAGGGCCAACGCTACTCCCAGCCAAACAAGAACCACATCGTCTCCGGAACCGGAAGCTAACGGTTCAATCCGCCAGTGCGCGCACCGCTGCCCGCGAGCTGGTCACGCGCAGGTTGGTCCAGCGCCAGTCGTTGCCCCCGTGGTTGTGGATGTGCAGCCAAGCATCGCCGCTCACCTCCTGCTCCAACACCAGGGCGGGTTCATAGAGTGCGGTTGGCGACGGGATGTCTACGGTCTGGTCGAGCACTCGCACATCGCCCACCGCCATGATGATGACGGCCTCACTTGGCTCGACCGACGCGAGCGGACCGTGGAACACCAGGCCCGTGACTTCGTCGTTGCGCGCTAGATCGACGGGCAGCGGCGCCCGGAAAGTGGCCCAGGAACACAGCAGCGTGTCGACCTCAAGCACCCCCTCTTCGACTCGAACACCCGCTTCGTCGCAGCTGCGCTCGTCGGGACGCAGGTCCGTGAACGGGTCCTCGGCATCGGGCACCCGCTCCCAATCTTCGGGAAGCACCAGATCGATGGTCACCGGTGCGCAGCCAGTGAGCAGGATGGTGGCGATGACGGTCGCGGGTCGCATGCATGTGCAGTTATCAAGGGCGCGCCAGGAGAGCCCATGCGCTTGTTGCCCGTATCGATCCTCGTGACCCTCACCGCCTGCGGAGAGGGCAAGATC
>CAYYHT010000847.1:0-3238 GCA_964471355.1 uncultured Enterobacteriaceae bacterium | reverse complement strand
TTGAGATCGCGGTGAATGACCCCCTTTCCGTGCGCAAATGCCATCGCGTCACAGCACTTCAAGAAGTGCTCAAGCAGGGTCTGCATGTCGAAAACATCGGGCACAGGCCCATCGCCGCGACGGGCCGCCCAGGAGGCTTCGAGCAACTCCTGCAAGGTGCCGCCCTGGATGAGCTTCATGGAGTACGCGGGCTTGCCAGACGTGGCGTCGATGCCGATGGCATACACCGGCACGATGTTGGGGTGGTCGAGCTGGGCGGTGATCTGAGCCTCGGCCAAGAATCGGGCGACCAATCCGGGCACCTGGGCCACCTTGGGGCTCATCACTTTGAAGGCGACATGCCGCTGCAGGGCCTCCTCCGACGCCAGGTGAATCTGGGCCATGCCGCCGCGCCCGACCACGCCAAGCTTCTTGTATGCCAGCTCGGCGGCGGTTTCGGCGGCCTCGTTGGAGGGGGCCGCCGCAGGCTCGAGGACCGGCAGGCTCAACTCACCTGTGGGCACGATGGTGGACGGATCCCAGTCCTCCTCGGTCAACGGAGCGACCCAGGTGCCGAGCTCTGGTACAGCCGTGTTGACGGTCTGACTCGACAGGACCGATGCGTACTGGGCGGCATCGATGGCATCGGTCTCAAGCAACCACAGAGCAAAGGCTTCGACGGTGGCCGGGCCCCCAGTCTTGGTGAAGGCGGCCGCGGCGAGGGAGGCATCGACGTCGGTGTTGGCCGAAAGCCAACCCTTGAGCCACTCGATGTTCAACAGACCTCCGCGGCTCAAAGGTACCGCGGTTCGGCTGACTCAGCGGTTGCGCCAGTCCTCGCGGAGCAGCCCGAACAGCAGGTCATCTTCCCACTGGCCGCGGATGTACAGCGCTTTGCGGCGCGTTCCCTCGAGCAGGTAGCCCGCCGAGAGCAGGTGGCGAATGCTCGCTTCGTTGCCGGCGACGACGTTGCTGTCGAGGCGCACGAGGTTCATCTCTTCAAAGGCAAAGTGGACCAACAGGCGCTTGGCCTCAGTCGCATAGCCCTTGCCCCAACAGTCCTTCTCTCCAATCAACGTCCCTGTACTGCCAGAGCGATGGATCCAGTTGATCTGGTGGATGGATGTGTTGCCGATGTGACGGTCGCCGTCGTGCAGACAGATGGCGAAGTGGAGGTTGCCCGGACCACTTCCGCTGCGGTTGTGGTTCTCCCACCACTTTCGCTGGCCCACCAGGTCCCAGGGCCGCCACGACAGGACCCAGCGTCGAATGTCCGGATCGTTGATCCAGGCGTGACACCGCTCGAGGTCGGACTCCTCGACAGGCCTCAAATACACCTTTTCGCCGCTCAGAAAGGAGACTTTGTCGGTCATGACTCTGCAATAGCACGCCGCTGCTCGATTCGGAAATGAGCTGATTTGCAACATAAAAGGGTAAAGAAAATATCAATACCCAACACAGTGGAGACGTGTGAGCTTGAGGGTGCACGGAAAAGGAGACGCGATGCGCTCGCTCATGCCCCTGATGTTGATTCCCCTGATCGCCTGTTCGTCGAGTCGCAGCGGGGTGCTCGAAGACCTCGATGTGGACCCCACCGAGATCGACGGTGATGTGACCGAGGGCTCGGTGGTCTACGAGCTCGATACGTCGGCAGATCCAGAATTGGTGTTCGCCGCGGTAGGGGCGACTGGCCCGCAGCACGGCACGTGGAGCGAGTACAACGTGCAGGTGGTGCAAGCCACGGACAGTCTCGAGGACTTGGAGATCACCTTTGTCGTGCAGGTCGACTCGGTGGTGACCAACTACACGGCCCTGGACAATCACCTGCGTTCAGATGACTTCTTTGACGTCGAGAACCACCCGACTGCCACCTTCGTGAGCACATCGGTGACCGACATCGGCGAGGGCAACTACACCATCAGCGGGGACATGACCCTGCGCGGCACCACAAATGAGCTGAGCTTCCCCTCGACCATCAAGAGTGACGGCGATGGAATTGTGGCTTCGGCGGTCATCGAGTTCAGTCGATGGGAGTACGGCCTGATTCGAGCGTCCGCAACGGGCCCCGGAGATGACGGTGTCGAGGACTTGGTGGTGTTGGACTACAGCGTGCGGTTGGCTCCCGTCGACTGAACGCCGCCATGTCGGGTAAAATGCCGCGATGGCCAACCAGCCCCACATTGCTGAAGTCGATGAGATTCGCGCCCTTCAAGAGCGCTTCCATGATGGCGATGTCGAGGCGTTCCGGAGGCTGGTCGAGCCGCATCTGGACAATGTGTTCACCATGTGCCTGCGCATGACCAGCAACCGCGCCTTGGCCGAAGACATGGCCCAAGATGCGCTTGCCCGGGCGCTGACCAAGCACACTCACTACCGACCTGGTCGTCCGGTGCGGCCTTGGCTGCTGACGATCGCCGCAAATCTGTGCCGCAGTCACCTGCGCTCTCCGTGGTGGAAGCGCTGGAATCCGCTGTCTGGACGCGAAGAGGAACAGTTCTACGAAGACCCCCAGACGTTGAGTGAGGCCGTCGATCGAGACGAGAAGATTCGGCATGCACTGTCGAATCTGGACGACAAATACCGCGAGGCGATCTCGCTGTTCTTTCTGCAGGACATGTCCTATGCCGAGATGGCTGAGATCACCGGGGTCAGCGTGCCTGCGCTGAAGCAGAGGGTGCGGCGAGGGGGGCCTTTGCTGCGAAAACAGATCGAACGTTTGTATCCTGGACTGGTGCTGAATCGTAAGGGCAACAAGGAAGGACCTGGATGATTCGCAAGTTGATGCTCGCCCTGCTGCTGGCGGGGCCGTCTGGTTCGCTCGCCGCAGAGCTGCCTGACGAGCTGCTACAGGTCGTCAACGACGCCGCTGCCGAGCGGCTGCCCGTCGACGCGCTGACTGCAAAGGCACACGAGGGCCTGGCCAAGCACGTCCCCACCGCTCGAGTGGTGGCGGTGCTGCGTCACCAAATCGCCGACCTGCGCGCTGCGAGCCAGCTGTTGGCGGTGACCAAGCCGACTCCAGTCGTGATCGAGGCCGCCGCGGCGGCGATTGGCGCCGGTGCCTCCGATGACAAGGTCATGGTGTTGGCCGCTCTGCCGGGCGACATCGCACCGCTTGCGCTGTGGAATCTGCACGACTTGCTGGTGGGTGGCGTCAGCGAGAAATGGGCCTACAACGTCATCTCAAACGCTGCCGAGAGTGACCACCCGCGCGATGCACTGCGCGGTGTAGCAGGGGCAACCAGTGATCTGATTGCGC
>CAYYHT010000846.1:0-3252 GCA_964471355.1 uncultured Enterobacteriaceae bacterium | reverse complement strand
CTGTGGCGAGCGAACTGCTTTGGCGGATTCCTCTGGGCCCAGGCGGCCATTCCCGCCATGGTCGAGCGCGAAAGCGGCAGCGTCATCTTCACCGGGGCAACCGGTTCAGTGCGCGGCTCGGCACGGTTCGCCGGTCTTGCTGTCGGCAAGTTCGGACTGCGTGCAGTCGCCCAGTCCGCAGCCAGGGAATTTGGCCCAAAGGGCGTGCACGTCGCTCACGTCATCATCGATGGCATGATCGACACGCCTCAGGTCCGCGAGTGGATGCCCGACCGCGATCCGGCCACCCTGCTCGACCCCGACAGCATCGCCGAGACCTATTGGCACCTCCATCAGCAGCCCAAGACCTGCTGGACCCATGAGCTGGACATGCGTCCCAGTACTGAGACCTTCTAGCCGCCGATCTCGGCCATGCAGGTGACGCAACACGGGCTCTCGGGGCGGGCCTTGAGGCGACGATAGCCAATCGCCTCGCCGCACTTCTTGCACCAGCCATACTCGTCCTCGTCAAAGGTAACCACCGCTACGGCGATCTGACGCAGCCGCAGCTCGACACGGCTTCGGTTCGCCTTGGCCATGCTCTGCTGCTGAATGGCATCGATTCGACTGATGCGACCGACGGCCTCTTGGTCCAGCTCGACGATCTTGGCCTCGTCCTGGCTGCCCACCAAGTATGCGCGCAGCTCTGCATCCAGCGTGGCCAGGTCCGCTCGGAGCTCGGCGAGCTGTTGCTCTGTGAGCTCTTCAGGCATCAGGCGCTCTCGTAGGCCTGGACCCAGAATGGCGCGAGTGGATTGGTCGACGCCTTGCACAGGGCGATCAGTCGCTCCTTGTCGACATCTACGCGTCGCAGTTCACAGCTCACGGTGCCACGTTCGGACTTCACAATCGCGTATTCCGCATAGGGCATGATCTCAGGGGTGCCGCCAGCGACGTACTCTTTGAACGGAGAGCCGACGCTGCCAGGGTTGAGCAGCCACGTGCCGCGGTGTTGCCGAAGCATCTGGATGTGGGTGTGGCCGCCGGTCATCACCGTCGCCCTGTGTGACCCGATGTAGGCGTCGAGTTGTTCATCAGTGGTCGACGACAAGATGTCGTCCATGTGCGAGTCCGGCGAGCCGTGGAAACAGTACAGGCTGTGTCCGTCGCCCAGATCGATGGTCAGGTCCGAGATGAAGGTGCGAATAAAGGCCAAGTCTTCGTCAGTCATGCGCTCTCGGCACCACGCTTGGCTGGCGACGATGGGAGGCGCTTCGGTGTACTCGGCCAGCAGGGCGGGATTGATCAAGAACTCGTCGTGATTGCCCATGATGCAGGGACAACCCAGATCACGCAGCGTCTGCAGAACCTCGTTGGGCTCGGTGCCGAGCGCCGCCGTGTCGCCGAGACAAACGATCCGATCACAATTTTCAGCCTCGATGTCGGCAAGAACCGCATCGAGGGCAACTTGATTGCCATGGAGATCTGAGATCAGGGCCACACGCATGACCGGCAGGATAGCGCACGAGTGCAACGCGGAGGCTTCCTTTGAACGTGTCTGAACTGGGTGAGCGGGAAATTCTGCTCTTTGTGGGCCTGGCCCGCATCGTCATCAATGCCGATGATGTCGTGAGCCTGGCCGAGATGACGTATGTGCGCGGACTGATCGACGCGATCGGGCGCGATCGGTGGCATGACCTTGCTCAGCACGCCCGAAAATTCGGCGGACTCGACGGTTTGCTCGACGAGGCCAGACGAATCGAACACGCCGACAGCCGCGAAGTGATCTTGCGCGAGCTGCGTGCCATCGCCGAGAGCGACGAGCTCGTCGACTCCGAAGAGAAGATGCTTCAGCAGCTGCAGACCATCTGGAACCCGGCCTAGCGAGCAGAGCTGTCGCTCGTACAAGGAGGGGCGAGCTTCGTCTCGCCCACATTCGCCGCCAAGGCGAGACGAAGCTCGCCACCCCTTGAGCTGCTGCTATCGATCAGTGGGACGAAAACTCGGCTTCCGAGGTCCAGTCCACCGAACCGTCGTAGGCCGCAGCCGCCGATGCGTCATTCAAGACCATCGCGCGCAGATAGGCGAGTGAGGTGGTCTGAATGATGTCCCAGCCCTCTTCTGGCGGCAGCTCATCGTCCGCCGCACCCAGACTGCCAGCAACGTCGGTGTAGCTCTGGTGACCGGCCCGCGGCATGTGCACACGCACGTCGTCGGCGTGGTCAAAGGCCAACCAGGTGTCGTCGTTGTCATGCCCGGTGTCGAAGGCTCCCGTGTGATGCATCACGGGAACACTCATGTCGGCGAGGCCCGCTTCGAACAGCCGGTAGTCCCCCGGAGCCATTGTCACGATGGCGGACAGGTCGTCGTGGTCACCGAGCCCAGCGCGGAACATGCCGGCCCACTCGTCGTCCATGGTGCTGCAGAAGGCGCTCGTGTCGCTGCCATCGAGGCATGCATCGATGACGCTGTCCAGAAAGGTCGCGCCACCCATCGCCTGCAGGTGGTAGCCGCCAAAGCTGTGGCCCATTGCGCCCAGTTCGTCGGTGATCGAGTCCGCCAGCGGGTCTTGAGTCCGCAGATGCTGCACTGCGGCACGGGTATCGGAGCCCCGCCACACGTAGATCGATGTCTCACGGTCAGGCCCATCAAAGGTGGTGTTGCCGGTGTGGTCTGGAGAGACCACCACCCAGCCGTGGCTGGTGATGTGTTCGATCAGCCGCGCGCTGTTCTCGGCGTAGCCCTGGTGCCCGTGGGCGAAGACCAAGACCGGAAAGCTGCCGTCCGCAACGTCCGCGTCACCAAGCACTTCCGGCGCCGGAAACAGGCCCCGGTACCGAACCTCGGCACCCGTGTTCGAGTTCGTCGGGTACCACAGCGCCAAGCGCAGGGTCCGGCCCTCTGAGCGAACCGCGTCGTAGGTGAGCTCGGATTCCCGATAGCCGACACCGTAGGGCCCCACCGCGCGCAGCTCGTCCACCACCTGTTCGGGGGTCAGAGGCTCATCGGTCTCGGTGTCGCTCGCCGTGCACGCAAGCAGCGCTGCCAATGCCCACATCGCTGCCCATCCTCTGGCGCTACAGGCTGATCAGGTACGCAACCAGCGCGTCCTTCTCGTCCTCGGCCAAGGTGCTGATATCACCCATGGTGCCGTCGGACAGCGTCTCGATCACCGTGCGCAGCGTGGGTGCGGACCCATCGTGCAAGTACGGCGCGCTCGCCCCAATGCCCCGCAGGGTGGGAGTGCGCGTCGGCACATCGAAGATGTTGTAG
>CAYYHT010000845.1:0-3258 GCA_964471355.1 uncultured Enterobacteriaceae bacterium | reverse complement strand
GTCGTCAGCTTCGCAGCTTGGCTGCAGGGCTACTGGCTGTCACTGCTGACGCTTCCGCTGTTCTATTGGCTCGGCGCATCAAACCTGATGCACACCGGAGCCCACTTTGCGCTGTCGACCACGCCCTGGGTAAACCGACTGGGCAGCCTGCTGGGTTCTGCGCATATCGGCCCGATGACCTGGCATATGCAGCACAACATCGGGCACCACGCGTTCACGAATATCAACGGCCTGGACCCCGACCTGAATCACTTCCAGCACAAAGACATCCCCATGCCGGGATTCCGCCTGTCGCCGGGACAGGAGTGGCTGGCAAAGTACCGCTGGCATCGCTGGGCTATGACGGCGCAGTCGACCATGACGACGATGGGTCCCAGCCTGCTCAACACGCCCGAGTACATGATCGACGGCAAGATGGCCAAAGCGACGCCGTACCTGTTCCACTCGAAGTGGGCGATGGTCAAGCACCTGCTCGGCCGCTTGTTCATCGTGGCCGTGTGCTTCGTCCTGCCCTTCTTTCTGTTTGCGCCGCTCAAGGCCGCCGTCTTTGCCATTGTGCCGCTGGGTGTGCACGGGCTGCTGTTCTTTGCCTTCAGCCAGGTCAGCCATGTCAACGCCGACTGTGTGCCCGACATGAGCAAGCGCCGCGAGTGGGCCGAGCACCAAGTACGGACCTGCCACGACTACAGCATGCGCAGCCGTTTCTGGAATACCTTCTCGATCGGCCTGAACAACCAAGTTGTGCACCATCTGTTCCCCCAGGTGGCGCCGTGGCACTACCCGGCTCTCTCGCTCATCGTCGAAGAGGTCTGCGCCAAGCACGACGTGCCCTACCGGACGTCTGCAAACTGGGTCGGAGCCTTCCGCTTGCTGCTCGAACACGTGGCAAGTCTCAACGACCCACCCGTCGCGCAGGCCGGCCACGAGCCCTCGTAGTCCTCGCGATGTACACTGCGGGCACCAGGAGAGCGGCATGGGCTACGGCTACGACGAAGCGCCAGACGATGACGACGAAGGCGAGACCACCATCACCTTTGGCGAGGGCACGCCCATCGCGCCGGTCGATGCGCTCACCGACCTGCCCACTCCCCCGATGCAAGCCGACCCGAGCATGAAGGCGCGCTGCTACGTACACAAAGAAGAAGAATTCTATGAGTGGGACGGCGAGTCGTGGACCAAAGCCGACTGAGCCCAGTGCCTAGGGGCAGCTCGATGCCAGTTCATAGGTAATTTCGAGCTCGGCTGCCGGGTCCAAGCTCTCGAAGATCACCGCGTTCAACGCGGGATCGTAGACCCATCCAGCGGTCACAGCACTGCCCCCCACCGAGACCATCAGGCTTCCCGGAGCGGGCACGTCGGACAACGGAAAGGACAGGCTGTAGGTCAGCGAGGCCGCCGCCAGCGCAGACGCTGATGCCGCCCAGTCAGTGCCGCAGATCGATAGCTTCTCGCCGCCGGTGTGATCGATGGCCTCTTCGTAGCCCGACGCGCCTTCGTTGCAGTCGTCCAGGTCGACGACCCCCGACACGGTGAGCAGCACCGGAGACGAAGGGACCAGCTCGAAGCGGTCCATCCAGTGATCCCACGTCCATGCGGCGGCGTACTCGGGGGAACGCTCGGGTTCATCGGACACCACGATGACGTGCAGGCCCGCCCCCGGCCGCAAGAAGCCCGCGTTGCAGCTGCCCGGGACTGTCTGGACCAGGCTGCGGTCCACGAGCTGGAACAGTGCCTCGTCGTTCTGGACTTCGGTGTCGGTGCCCTCGACCACAGCGGTGGCGAAGGTGTCAGCAAGGTTGGCGGTCGAAGTGGTCAGCACACCATCGTTGAAGCAACCATCATCAAGGGTCACAACCCCCAGGTGCCAGTTGCTGGTGACCGCGGCAATCTCGTCGATGAATACCGAGAAATTCGCCGCCAAACTGGCTGCATCGTCATCCATCGAGCACGACTGATCGATGGCAAACAGCACATCGACAGCCGGATTCGCCGGCACCACAAAGGTGTCTGAACCGGTACCCATCGACAGCGGCGTGCCCGTCTGCACAGCCGAGACCACGCCTCGGGGGTCATTCGAGCTCACATCGAGACTTCCCGCTGTCGTGCCGGGAAGCGCCGGCATGAAGTCGACCCAGACTGTGGTCCAAGCACCGGGCACCAGCACCGGCTGGGAGTCGACCGGTTCGCGAAGCTGAAGTTGTCCATCGGACACGTAGTCCAGTGCATCGACGACCAGGGTGTCGGACCCCGTGTTCTGTAGCCGCAGCTCGACCGAATCACCGCACGGGATGTCCGCGGTGCCAAAGTCATAGGTCTGTGGCGTGATGACCAGGAACGGTACCAACCCTTCGCCGAGCATGTCGACGGGCACTGTCGGGGTCAGCGGGTCCGTGCTCATCACGTCGATACGACCGGTCAGTTCTCCGGCCTCGAGCGGCGTGAAGGCGACCTCAATTTCCGCACCTTCACCAGGCTGCAGCAACAGCTCGGAGAACTCGTCGACCAAGGTGAAGGAGGAGTGGCCCGACAACACAAGCTCGGTCACGTCGAGCCGTGCCGAGCCGACGTTGCGCACCTCGAAGGGCAGCATCAATGTCTCGCCACTCGAGGCGGTCCAGAAGTCGAGCAGCAGGGGCTGTACCTCAATGATGGGATCGCCGACATCGTTGCGGGGCCAGTCCTGTCCCAATCCGTACTCTGAGCAGCCGGTGCCCAGCGACAGCAGCAGGGTTGCAGCGATCAGCCGACTCATAGTTCCATCCGATAGCCGATGGAGGGAACCACCGATGTGCCCGATACGTTCCCGGCCAGCACGCTGCGCGCCGGGCCGGCGAGCAATGCAATGCGCACGATGACCGCTCCCGGACCTGTGTCTGCAGCGATACCCGCAGCGGCCTGAATGCCGGGCAGTGCGGTCAGATCCGCCGCGGTCCCCATCGATTGCGTCTCGCTCCGGCCCGTGGTGCGGGTGCGCGCCAACACCAACTCAGGAGCCACAGAAAACTCCGGCGAAACCGGCTCGGTCGTCGGCAGCAGCCGCAGCTCCAGTCCTAGACCGAAGCGGCCAGACGATTGCGACAGCGTGTAGCTGTAGTCCCCGCCCAGCTGGTCGTCGCTGCCCTCTCCTTCATGCCTTCCGTTGGTGTGTGCGGCTGTCGCAACCAGTCCCACTCGGCCGTTGAAGTTCTGCGGACGAAAGCCCGCTGACAGCTGCACCGCACTGCCGACTCCCAGTTCGGAGCTGGGCAGGTGAAGACC
>CAYYHT010000844.1:0-3264 GCA_964471355.1 uncultured Enterobacteriaceae bacterium | reverse complement strand
CGTGGCCGATGGCGCAGGCCACATGCGTCTTTCCGCGACCGGGCAGCCCGAAGGCCAGGATGTTTTCGGCCCGATCGACGAAGCCTCCCTCGTACAGCGACGGCAGCACGCGGCGGACCTTCACCGGCAGCCTCGGAAGCTCGAGGGTGGACATGGTCTTTTCGGGCGGGAGCTGGGCCGCCTTCATCGCTCGCTCGATCCGTCGCCGGTCGCGCTCCAGCAGCTCGATCTCCGCCAGGGCGCGCAGGAACTGACCGAATGCCCAGCCGGCCTTCTCACCCTTGATGGCGAGGTCGCCGTGATGCTCGATGAAGCCGGGCAACTTCAGCCGCCGCAGCATCAGCTCAAGGGACGCATCGGGACTGGAAGGACGGCTCATGAGACCCCCTCCAGGAGCTCGTCGAACGAGTGCAGATCGGGCTCGACGTCCTGCAACTCTGGCGTCTGTGGCCTTTCCGGCTGAACCAGGGCCTTCACACTGTCGAAGTCGGGGACCTGGCCGTCTTCCAACAAGCACTCGAGGGCCGCGTCGATCTCGGTCTCCATCGTCGAGGCTGCAAGATGCAGGACTCGGAGGTACTCGATGTCGGCGGAACGGGCACTGCGGCGCTCGCACAGCACGTCGTAGGCCTGTCGAAAGTACAGTGTAGGGAACAGGTCATCGCGGTAGCGATAGCGTGGGAAGGCCCCCGGCTTTCGCACCAGCCACCAGATGATGTCCCGGTAGTTGATGTGGTGCCCATTGCGGCCCTGGAGGCGCTCCGTCTCGAGCTGCAGTTCCTTGCCGAGGTAGGCCTCGACGCGGTCGTCGTACACCCGCACGCGCAGCTTCTCGCCGATGAGTCGGGCGGGCACGGAGTAGGTGTTGTGCTTCACCCGGATGGTGCTCCAGGAGGTGACGTCCACCTTCTCCTCGGTCCACGCTGGCATGCGCCTCACCGTGAGCGGCTCCATCGCCGCGAGGTCCTCGTCGAGCCGCTTTTGGCGCAAGACGTTCGCCTTCTGAAGGGCGTCGTTCAGCCACGTCTGGTACGCCACCACCGACTCGAAGTCGCTGCTGCTGCGAATCAGCAGATGCTGCTTCAACCGCCGCTTGAGGGCGCCGTTGAGCGCCTCGACATCACCGTTCTGGTTGCTCTTGCCGATCGCGATGGTCCGCGGCTTCATGCCGAGGTGCCTCATCAGCCGTTCGTACTCCTTGTTGAACGCCCGCTTCTTGCTCGGCACGTTGTGCGTCGCCGCCGTCGAGTTGTCCGTCTGGTGCCACTCCGGCCGCCGCCCCAGCCGGAACAGCGCCTCTTGGACGCCGTACTTCAGCGCCGACAGCGATTCCGAGCGGCACACCGTCGCCCAGGTCCAGTTCGAGAACGGCAACGCCACGACGCACAGCATGTGCTCGAACAGCTCGCCGGCGATGGTGATGCCGAGCTCCGTCGCCCACGTGAAGTCCGTCTGCGCGGCCTCGCCAGGTCGGTGCAACTGCGGAAAGAAGACCTCCTTCGGCGGCCCGTTCAGGGCTCGCCACTCGCGAACGCGACGCTGAAACGTCCGCACCTGGCCTTCGTGAAAGCGGCCCGTAGTCACCATCAGGTGCTCGAACAGCGCCTTCGCCTCGAGCTCGGGCGCGGCGTCGAGCATCTCGGCCACGACCACCCACACCGCAGCGAACGGGTCCTCCCTCGTCCGCCAGGTCCTCGCCGGCTTCATCTCGGACGGCAGCTTCCCGCTGTCGAGGTACTTCCGCGCCGTCTTCCGGTCGATGCCGGCTGCCAGCGCCGCTCGGCCCACACGGCCATGCTTGTCGATCTCTTTCATCAGCTTCCTCACCTGCGCGTCGCTCACCATCGGCAGCCCTCCGCCTCGTTGAGGCAGAGCGCAGCTACCGAAGCGGCCTACGGCGCGCCCGTCAGGATGGGGAATTCTAGTTGTCGTCCTTGGGGAAGAATAATCGTCGTTGGCCACCCCGTCGTGTCAGCCAACGTCCACGGAGACTTGCGCTGCTGCCCTTTAAAACACCCGCCCATCAGAACGCTGGTAGTGGGCGCCGGGCAATGCCGTGCTGCGGTAGAATCGTGTGCCGCCGGCTTGGGAGCGGGCATGAAGACGACATGGACCTGTACCCGGTGCGGTTCCAAGTACTCCGTCGCGCTCTGCTTACGGCGTTCGGCGAGTCCGCATCGGTTCGGGCAAAGTCGCATTGGTAAGGTGCGTTGAGGACTGTAGGCGCACATGAGTGACGGTGAGGCTGGCGCGTATGCACCTCCGGCGAGCCCGCTGGCGCGGCCGCCATATCGAGAGCCTGGCGCGCTGACGTTAGGCCTGCGTACGCTGCTAATGCTCGACGCGTTCATGATCTGGCCTGGAATGTACGTGCTCGGATGGGTCTTGGCGGGCGCTGCCGGTGCTACTGCAGCGGCGATGCAGGCGCAGGTGGATGGTGGGCCGCATAGCCCAGCTGACGTTGCGATGATGTGGGCGGGGTTCGTGATCGTCCCAGTCGCATTTGTGGTCTCCGTCGTCGCGTTGGCCTCGTGGCCCGTCACGGCGGTTGTATGGTGCTTCTGGACGGTTCGAATCGTGCAGAATCACAACGCACTGCATCCGAACGACCCGCCGATTGGCGTGTTCGCAGCAATCGGGGGCTGGCTCGTGCCGGTCGTGAACCTAGTCGTCCCATTTGGCTTGATGAGGCGGCTTTGGCGTCGCGCAGCGGATGAACACGGATGGGGTGACTGGGTGTTGACGTTCTGGTGGCTGTGCTGGGTGGTTGTTTGGCTGTGGGGTGCGTCTGGCCCCCTTACGGATTCTTGGACGGAAGAGGAGCTGGCTCTGGGGTCGCTAGCAATCCGTCCTTTCCGGTTCGGTTTGGCAGTGCTTGCATACTTCGTGGTGGAACACCTGACGCGTCGTCAGGAGGCCCATGCTGCGGGGGCGTCCGGGTAGGTGTCCCCGCGCCTGAGGAGCGGCGCCGGCAGCTGGTACGGCGGGTCGCCAAGCTGATCCGGCCTCGGGCCCTCGACGACAATCGGTGAGTCAGCGCCACCCGGTAGGTCCTCGAGCGGCATGCGCCAGGGCCAAGCAGGAAGAGGGAAACCCGAGGCGAAGCCTGAGGCGCTCACAGCCACGATTCGTGTCGCCTCCGCCCGCCGCGCTAACGCTCCAACGTTGGCTTGCGCGGGGATCCACCCAGCCAAGGCCGAAGGCCGCAGACCTCCGTACCTTCCGCGTCGAGCCATACGAACCGTTAGCCGAGGGCGCTTGAAG
>CAYYHT010000843.1:0-3269 GCA_964471355.1 uncultured Enterobacteriaceae bacterium | reverse complement strand
GGGTCCTGACGCTCCGATTCAGCTTGACGATGCAGTAGTGATGTCCGCTCCTTGTCCCACTACAGCTTTCCGCCGGCCTCTTCGGACTCGGCGGGCCGCTCAGGCGCCGACAAGTCCGTCTTTTCGGGCTCGCAGCGGTTCCAGGTCATGCGGTCGAACTCTTTGCCGTACTTGTCGACGGCCCAGATGGACAGGGTGCAGCGATCGGCCTCGCCAAACAGGACGTGGTGGACAACGCGTCCGACCACTTGGTCCTCGCTGGCGCCCTCGAGCTCGTAGGTGCCGCGTCCTCCGCCGCCGGCGATCACCAGGGTCAGGCCGTCATCTTCGATAAAGCGCTCGTAGTTGTGGTTGTGGCCGGTCAAGCCGACGCGCACACCGTGCTTCTTGAGCACCGGCAAAATGTACTTGCGCACATCGGGGTGGCCGGTGCGGCGCCCAGGCGTGTTCGAAAAGGCCGGGTGGTGCCACGACGCGATGGTCCAAGGCCGGTCCTTGTTGGCCTTGAGGTCGTCCTCGAGCCAGTCGACCATGTCGCGCTCGGTGTCCGAGTCGACCCGCCGAATGGCCCCTTCGCTGTCGAGGCCGACGAAGTGGATGGGACCCCAGTCGACGCTGTAGTAGCGCTCGAGATCGCGTGCTCGCAGGGCCGTCTGGGGCAGGAAGAAGTTGTCGAGGTAGGGGCGTCCATCGGCGTAGTAGTCGTGGTTGCCCATGACCGGGAAGATGGGTACCGCCGACCACAGGTCCTGCCAGGGGACGAAGGTTCGGCCTTGGAAGTCTTGCCAAGTGCCTTTGACATAGGCGTTGTCGCCCATGGTGAAGCCCACGTCGAGCTCGTTCTTGCGCGCTTCGACCAGTTCTCGCAACTGTGCTGCGGCCGCATCGTCGGAGCCAAAGTCGGCGATGGCATAAAAGCGCACCTTGGCTTCGGGGTCGTCGGGAGCCGTCCGGAAGTACAGCCCTGAGGCAACCGTGCTGCTGCGAAGCGTGACCTTGTAGCAGTACTCGGTATCGGGCTTGAGTCCTTTGACCTCGGCGTGCCACAGGTCCATCATCTGGGTGTCGCTGGCCTCGATCAGCTGCGCGCTCGCCGAGCGTGAGATGGCATCGCCCTCGGGGGGCTCGACGATGACCTTGCTGCGGCTGATGTCGGGCTTGCTGCCCCAGGCGATGATGGCGGAGTCGGTGTCGACCTGCTGCAAGTAGGGGTAGCGAAGCAGCTTCTCGGTCACCACCGGCTCGCCGCAACGCTCACCACGAAGCGGCGGAGGAGGAGGTGGAGGCTCGGGCTCGGGGACTTCTTCAGCAATCACGTCGGTCGACGGTTCGGGCTCGGGCTCCTCAGCCTCGACCGGCTGCCCGCAAGCGGTCAGCACCAGCAGCGCTGACGCCAGAGCCACCCCCAATCGCTGAGGCTGGCTCGCTCTATGGCTAGGAGCCAGGAGGGAGCTTGCTTCGGCAAGTGACCGACGCCGCGACAACGCCACAGACCGAGCCAGTCCAGCGATCATGTGACGAAGTCTCCGTTGTAGGCAATAAGAGCCCCATCTCTTACGCCATCGAGCGCCAGCAGCTCGTCGAGCACCGCCGTGTCCTGGTCCTGCAGCTGCAACTCGACCGTCAACTCGACCGTCTCGCGGGTTCGGTTCTTGGCCTTGAGGTTGTAGGTCTTGGTCAGCGCCGCCACCTGCGACTCGGCTGCCGGGTCATAGTGCAGCACAAGCAGGTAGGGAGCGGGGCCGCGTCCCATGCCTGCGACCGCCTGCAGAATGAAGAGCATGGCTCCGATGAACAAGCTGCCCACGATGGACACCACATAGAAACCAGCCCCGTTGGCGACGCCAATGGCGATGGCCCAGAACATGAACACGATGTCGACGGGGTCTTTGATCGCGGTCCGGAAACGCACGATGGACAGCGCGCCGACCATGCCCAGAGACAGCGTGATGTTGCTGCTGATGGGCACGATGATGAGCGTGGTCACCAGCGCGATGAGCACCAGTCCGACGTTGAAGTTGCGGGTGTAGAGCACCCCGCGAAAGGTGCGCTTGTAGATCTGAAAGATGAACATGCCGCAGGCGGCCGTCACGGTCAGTGCGCCCAGCACACGCTCGGCGGTCGGCGGCCGTGCATCGTGGTTCAGCAGTGCGAGCAGTTCGTCCATTTACTGATCTTCCCAGGCGTTGTTCTTCAAGATGGTGCGGCAGAGCACGTACTTCGAGACTGCAGATCGCGGCGGGATGGACGTCATCAGCAGTCCCGACAGGTATCCCGGGAAGAAGTGGTCGTACTTAACTTCCAACACTGTCTCGCCGGGAATCACGCCAACCGTGCACTGGCGCTGATCGAACAGGGCGTGGCTGGCCATCGCCGTCGATAGATGCTTGTCCAATGTGATCCGAACGTTGCCGTAGGGACTGACCCACGCCTCGCGCACGTAGTCGACGATGACCGCCGGCCGCATGCTCCGTTGCCGAACCAGAAGGCCGAATGTGCGCAGCAGCTCGGAGGGGTGATCCCAGGTCCAGGCGCTGTCCCCGGCGATGAGGAGGTCGGCCTGCCCTCGATCGATGCGTACGCGGTCCTTGCTGATGAACTCGCCCAGCCTGTGCTTGCGCTCGAGCACGACCACGTCGTCCTTGAGGTCGTAGATGCGGATTCGCCACTTCTTGCGGCGGTCCAGGCCCGCCTGTCGCTCGAACAGCCCCGCATCGGACAGGTCGTCGAAGTACAGACTGCGAATGCGGTACTCCCCGTTGGCGTCCCCATTCGGATCGCGCTTGAGGGCGTGCTTGAGCCGAGACGCGACCCCAACAACATGGGGCTGCTGCACCAGGTACTTCAGCTCGTGGCGAAGCTTTCGGCCTTCTGCGCCTCTCATGGCAGCGCCGGGGGGTTGGGGGCTGTGCCGGCAGCGGGCACCGCACCGGGAGCGGGCACACCCGGGACGGGCTCGGGAATGACGAAGTTGGGGGGCAGCAGTCCCAGCACTTCCTGGGCTCCCCAGCCCAGCTGGTACTTGGCCGCCGCGTGCATGCGCACGTAGTCCGGACGCAGCCTGGCGAACTGCCGGCGCTGCTCGAGCTCAAATCGCCAGTGGCCAATGGTGGCGCCAGTCTCGGGTCCCCACCTCGCATAGTGCCGCTCAATCGCGGGCTGCATCTCGGCCTCGAGGCGATCGATCTCGGCGATGACCCGGTCGGGGGCGAACGTCGTGGTCAAGTGTCGGCCCAACGCAGCCAAGAAGCGATTGCGGAAGTCCATGT
>CAYYHT010000842.1:0-3282 GCA_964471355.1 uncultured Enterobacteriaceae bacterium | reverse complement strand
CGCCCGCTCCTTCGACCCGTTGCATGAGCGGCTGCAGCAGACCACCCTCGTCGACGCATTTCTCGACGAGCTCTGCGACACCGTCACGGCGCCCACTGTGGGCCTGTCGGTCCCCTTCCCCGGCAACCTGTACGCGGCACTGCGCCTGGGCAAGCGGCTCAAGGAGCGCGGCGCCACGGTCATCTTAGGGGGCGGCTACGTGAACACCGAGCTGCGAGAGGTCAACGAGCCGCGGCTGTGGGAGTACGTCGATGCGCTGACCTACGACGACGGCGAGGGACCTCTGTTGGCCATTCTGCAGCACCTCGACGGTGGGCCCGATCGTCGGCACCGCACTCGCACCGCCGCGGGCATGCACGAACAAGCTGCACCGCGACCGCCGTTCACGCCGGCCGGAGACTACGGAGATCTCGATCTAGGCTTGTACCTGCAGCTCATCGACACACTGAACCCGGCGCATCGGCTGTGGGCGGACGGCCGCTGGAACAAGATCACGCTCGCGCACGGCTGCTACTGGCGCAAGTGCACCTTCTGCGACGTAAACCTGGACTACATCCAGCACTACGAGAACACTGCCGTCACCAATCTGGTCGACCACATGGAGCGGTTGATCGAGCAGACCGGGCATCGAGGCTTCCACTTCGTCGACGAAGCCGCTCCCCCCAAGGTGCTCAAGGCGCTGGCCCTCGAGCTGCTGAAGCGAAACCTGGGCGTGACGCTGTGGGGGAACATCCGCTTCGAGAAGGCCTTTACACCGGACCTGTGTCGATTGCTGGCCGCCGCCGGGGTCGTCGCAGTCACCGGAGGCCTCGAGGTCGCCAATCCCAGGCTCCTCGAAGCGATTGCCAAAGGGGTGAGCGTTCCCCAGATGGCTCGGTCGGCTCACGCCTTCCGACAGGCCGGCGTGATGGTGCATTCCTACCTGATGTACGGCTTTCCCACCCAGACCGACCAAGAGACCATCGATGCGATGGAGGTCGTTCGGCAGCTGTTCGAGATGGACCTGGTGAACTCCGGCTTCTGGCACCGGTTTGTGCTCACCCGGCACGCGCCCATCTTCACCGACCCCGAGGCATTTGGCGTGCACATCCCCGAGACGCCGACCTCATTTGCCGACAACGACGTGCCCCATGCCGATCCCACCGGCGGCCATCACGACGCCTTTGATCAGGGGTTGCCGCTGGCGCTCGCCGCGTGGATGCGAGGCCAGGAGTTCGACCGCCCCGTGCACAGCTGGTTTGACGGCATGCCGCCCACGACCGAGCGACCAGACCTCATCGAGCAAGCCCTTGCGGAGCCCATGCCCGAAGGTCGGCGGCTGGTGTGGTTGGGAGGAGCGGCACTGGCGGACGAGTTCGGCGTCGTGTTGCACCATGTCGACGGGCAGACGACGATTCCATGCAGCCAAGAGGCGGGCGATTGGCTGGTCGAAGTGCTTCACGCCGCCCGACCCGGCGAGCAGCCGCTGGACCTTCGCGACGCGCTCGACGTGTTTCCAGGACAGCTTGAGGCGTTTGATGAGCAGTGGCAGCAGATTCGGGCTCTCGGGGCGGTGCTGATCTAGCGACGACAGCCTGGGCGACGACAAAGCCGCCCTCCTTGCGGATTGCGCAGGTACGCTGGCGGCGATGACGAGCCGTCGCGATCTACTGAAGTCCGGAGCGCTGCTAGCAGGCGCCTCGTCCATCTGGCTTCCGATGGCTGGCTGTGGCGTGCCGACCCGCCCCGCGGGCACCTTCGACCAGGAGGGTGTGCTGCTTGGGCTGTACACCGACGATGCCTATGCCGCGACCCTGCGCGCCATGGCGCTCGTCGACTTGTCGTGGCTACAGCCCGGTCAGAGCGTGCTTGTGAAGCTGGCCTGCAACTCCGGCCATCGCCATCCTTCTGTCACCGCACCCGGGGCGGTACGCGGCATGGTCGAGGCGCTGCTTGCGGCGGGAGCCGGGCGGGTCGTCGTGGCCGATCAGGCCGGCGTCGAGGCGGTGCGACTCGCCGAAGGCAACCAGCGCTATGGCAGCACCCGCTCGCTGATGGCGCGCAATGGACTGCTCGATGCCATCGAAGAGTCCGGCGGCGAAGCCCACTTCTTCGATGAAGAGGACTTCGACGAAGGCTACTTCCCCGGCACCACGCCGTTCGACAGCTATTGGACCCAGCCCATGATGCTGCCGAGCATCGTGAACGACGTCGACCACATCGTGTACATGCCGCGCCTGTCCTCGCACACACTGTGCGGCTACACCCACGGACTCAAGCTGTCCATGGGCTGGATTCGCGACGACAGCCGCTACCACGTGCACCACAAAGCCGAGTGGATCTACGAGAAGTACGTCGAGATCAACTACGCGACCGAGATCGCCAGCCGTCTGCGACTCACCTTCACGGTCGCAGAGTCTGTGCTGCTCGACGCCGGCCCAGATGACGGCACCATTGTCGACCTGGATCAGACCGTCGTTGTCGCCTCGCCAAGCCTCGCCAACCACGATGCCGTCAGCGTCGCGGTGCTCGCCCACTTCGACGACAACGCCGACCGCGAGACCGGGCTGGGCTACGGCGCTGCTGCAAACAGCATCAACTACCTGTTCCTGACGAGCATTCCCGGGCGCACTGGCGACATTCCTTGGGGTCCGGGCCAACCCGGTGGCTACACCAGCTATGCCCCCCATCGCTACCAGCAGGGCGTGCAATCGGACCGGGCGCTGCGGCGGGCCTACGAGCTCACCGGCGGCCAACCCGAAGCCATCGAGCTGATGTTCGACGGCGAGTCCCCCACCGACGCCCTGCTCGATGGGCTCACCAGCTACAGCCGCGGACTGCTCTCGGTATGAGCTGGTGGCTGCTGACCATGATGGGCTGCGCGCCTCCAAGCTCGCTGCCACCCCCGATCCCGCTCGCATCGAGTCACACCGTCGGGCTCGCGGTTTCGGGCGGCTACACCGACACCATCGGCAGCAAGCGGCCTCGACCTCCGGGCATCGATCTGGCTTTTGCGCAGGGGTCGGTGAGCTTCCGCGCCGGCGACCGCTTGCAGCTGTCGATTCTGGGCAGCGGGTCTGGTTTGGCGCACTTCAGCGGCGTCGGCCTGCTCGCCCGCTACCGCCTCGACGGAGAGGACGACGAGTCCGCGCTGGCTCTGCAGCTCGAGGGCGGGCTGTTCTGGCTGGGTGCGGGACTGGTCTGGCGACGGGATCTGGGTCCCGCCTGGGTCTATGCCGCTCCCTCCATCCTCTACAAAGACAGTCCCTGGGCCCGACTTCCGGCGGGGGTGCAGGGCTCGGT
>CAYYHT010000841.1:0-3283 GCA_964471355.1 uncultured Enterobacteriaceae bacterium | reverse complement strand
AGAGGTGCGCTACAACGTGTTCCAAGCGGTGCAGTACCTTGCGGCTTGGCTGTCAGGAGAAGGCTGCGTGGCACTGCCAGCCACGATGAGCAATGCGCGCGGCGACACCATCTTTGTCCGAGTCATGGATGACCTGGCGACGACCGAGCGAAGCCGCTGGGAGCTGTGGGCCGAGGTCCACCACGGCCGCGTCAGCACCGAGCTGTTCGAGCAGATCTTGCGAGAGGAGCTCGCCTTTGTGCGCGGCGGAACCGAGACGGCGACCAAGCGCGTGGCGGTGGCCTGTGAGGGCGAGGCGGCCCGCTGGTACCCCATCGCCGAGATGCTGCTGCGCCAGCTTGTGACCGACGACAACCCGGTTGAGGCGGTCACCGAGCTGCTCATGCCGTTCACGGTCGACGTCATCCGCAAGGCAGATGACCCCTGGCAGGCCGCCAAACGCCTGTGTCCGGGCCGCTATCGCTGATGGCCCAGAGCCCTCCTGTGCTCTACCGAACCCTGCGCGCCATCTTGCGGCACGCCGTGCGCATCTTCTTTCGCAGGCTCGAGATCGAAGGCCTCGAGAATGTGCCGCCAACAGGGCCGCTTCTGTTGGCCCCCAACCACCCGAACACCTTCATCGACGTGCTCATGACGGCGACCATTGTTCGTCGCCGCCTGCGCTTTGTGGCCAAGTCCACGGTGGTCGCCATTCCCGTGCTGGGGGCGTTTTTGCGCATGATGGGGGTGGTGCCCATTCACCGCAAGCAGGACGGTCCGGTCGACGACGCCATGAAAGAGGCCAACGAGGACGTGCTGGCCGGCTGCGAGCAGGTCGTTGCAGACGGTGGGGCGGTGCTGATCTTTCCCGAGGGCATCAGCTCCCAGGATGAGATGAAGCTGCTGCGCCTGCGCACCGGTCTGGCTCGAATCGCCTTGGGGGCCGAGGCCCGTGCACCGGGTGAGGTTCAGATTGTGCCCGTGGCGCTGGTCTATGAAGACCCCGGCAAGTTCCGCAGTGCGGTGCGGGTCTGCATTGGCGTCCCCATCCAGGTCGCCCCCTTTGCGGCCACCGGCACCGGACCGGATGACTTCGGTCCCGCTCGGGCCATCACCGCAGCGGTACGTGACGCGCTCGAGCTCGATGTACTGCACGTCGAGGACGTCGAGAACGAGGAGCTGGTCCAAGAGCTCGACCTGCTCTATGGCTCGGCCATCGCGTCCGAGGCCGGAGGTCGGCTGGCGGCGTCCAAGTCCCTGGCGCGGGCAGTCAATCTGTTTGCCAAGGAGGACCCGGCTCGCCTCGAACAGGTGCGCAGCTTGCTCAGCAGCTACCGCTCAGCGCTGGACGACGCCGGAATCGGCGACCGGGCCGTGCGTCAGCGCTCGATTCCAAAGCCGTCCGTGGCACAGGACCTGTTCTTCTATCTGGGCGCTCCCCTGGCGTTCTGGGGCTTTGTGAACCACCTCGTCTTCTACCAAGTCCCGCGCTTCGCCATTCAGATCATGCAGCTGAAGAAGGAGTTCGACTCGACGGTGAAGCTGCTGTCCGGCGTGTTTGCCTTGTTGCTCTGCTACACCCTGCAGACCTGGGCCGTGGCGTCATTTGGCGGGCCCATGCCCGCGGTGCTCTACCTGTTGTCCTTGCCGGTGACCGGCGTGATTGCCCTGCTGTGGTGGGAGGGTTTTGACTGGCGCCAAGCTGTGGCGGCATCTGCGTCCCTGCGCGCCGACCTCAACCCCGAACAGCTCGCCGACCTCGAGAAGCAGCGGGCCACCATTATTGGGCTGCTGGACCGCGCTCGTGTCGAGTACCTGGCGCGGCAGTTCGCCGAGGAAGACGCGATCAGCGCCTGAACAGGCCCATGATCAGCTTGATGAACACACCCAAGAGTCCGGCGTTGACGGTGCTTGTGGTCGTGACCGTTCGCGTCTGGCCGTCGGGGCCGACGCTGGTCGTGGTGGAGCTCGACGAGAAGCTGCCGATGGGTCCCCCACCGCCCATTCCGCCGTGGCTGTGCATGTCGTTGTCCGCTCCTGCGGCAAATTCAGCAGAGCTCGCCGCCTCTAGCCGCGCATTGCATGGGCCGCAGACTTGGCCGGTGTCCGCGAAGAAGGTCGTAAATTCGTCGACCTCCTTTCCACAACCGGTGCACTGAACCATTCCCATCTCGGCCTCCATGACGCTTGGAAGGCAGAGTACCGCCTTTGTTTTCGACTGTCGGACGATGCGGTCTAGATTTCCGCCTTGCGGGAAATAGAGATAGTATTATCTCCGGGTCAGAGATAGGGTAATCGCGCAAAGGGGGAAGGATGAACACAGAAGAGCAGTTCCTGGTCGTGGGTGCCGGTCCGTTGGGTCTGGCGATGGCCAAGGCGCTTGGCGAGGCAGACGTGCCCTATGTGCAGGTCGAGGCCACCGATCACGTCGGCGGCAACTGGGCGCACGGGGTCTACGAGACCGCCCACATCATCAGTTCTCGCAAGACCACCGAGTACCCGGACTACCCGATGCCTTCGCACTACCCGGACTTTCCATCGGGCAAGCAGATGTGCGCCTACTACAACGACTTCGCCGATGCCCACGGGCTTCGCGACAACATCCGCTTCAACAGTCCGCTGACCCACTGCGCGCCTGTCGATGGACTGTGGCAGTGCACCTTTGCCGACGGCACCGTCGAGCGATTTAAGGGCGTCTACGTGGCCAATGGCCACCACTGGAAGCGCAACTTTCCGGCCTGGGTCGAGCAGTTCGAGGGCGAGGTCCTGCACTCCAAGGACTATAAGCGTCCCGACGACCTGCGCGGCAAGCGCGTGTTGGTCCTGGGCGGTGGCAACTCGGGCTGTGACTTGGCCAGCGAAGCGGCACGGGTCGGCGCCAATGCGGACTGGTCGCTGCGTCGCGGCTACTGGATTCTGCCCAAGAGTGTCATGGGACGCCCAGTCATCGAGTTCGTCACCCCCAGTGTGCCGGTGTTCGTGCAGCGCCTGTTCGTCAAAGCCATGGTGCGGCTCGTGATTGGCCGGTACACCGACTACGGCCTTCCGCATCCGGACCACGAGCCCTTCGACCGACACCCGACGGTCAACACCGAGGTCTTCCACTACCTGGCTCACGGCAAGATTCAGCCTCGTCCGGATGTCGAGAGGGTCGAGGGCAAGACCGTCTTCTTCACCGACGGCACCTCGGCCGAGTACGACCTGATCGCCTGCGGCACTGGATTCCAGGTGTGCTTCCCCTTCTTTGACGAGGGGCTGGTCTCGGTCAAGGGCAAGGTCGTCACGCTGATTGGCGGCGCCCTGG
>CAYYHT010000840.1:0-3289 GCA_964471355.1 uncultured Enterobacteriaceae bacterium | reverse complement strand
CATTTCGGGCACCGTCAACGAGGTGCGTCACCACTGCGTCGGCTAGGTCAGGCTGATCCCCAGCGGTGATGTGCGGCATGGCCAGCACCGCCGCGCTGGTGTTGCCGTGATCCTCGAGGTTCTTTTGGATGGCCTGCGGCGGGATGTCCAGTGCCATGCGCCGCGCCTCGGACAGGCGCTGCCCGTCTCCGGCAGCGTTGCGGTTGAGCACATCTTCGATCGCGTCCACGGGCTGGTAGGTGGCAAGCCATGCGGCGGTCGTGAGCGGCCACATGCCCCAGTCGAGGTTCGCATCATCTGCATAGAGCGCCCGCAGGAGCGCCGCTGCAGGGTGGTCCAGGTCCTTGAGCAGTGCCCCGATCCAAGCCTGTACTCGGCGTCGCCGGCTTCCTTTGATGGTGGGCATCTGTGGCAGCTTGCCGTTGGCGAGGTAGGCGCCGAAGTCGGCAGCCCCTTCTGGCTCGCGCAGCTCTGGGAAGTTCTTTTCGTTTCCGACTGCGATCGGCACGCCCAGGCCGCCCAAGATCGCCCCCAACAGCGTGGGGTCCGTGGCCAGCTTGGGTCGCATGCCTCTGGCCACATCTCGCGCTGCGGCGTCACCTGCACCGCTGCCGTGAGCGACGGACAGCACGATCACGGGAAGCAGCCAGTCTGCGTCGGGACTCTTGACGGCGGCGGCCTTCTGAAGCGCCTTGGCGTCTGCACAGCCCAGCTGCACCAGGGCAAATGCCAGCCACAGGTCGGAGTCGTCTTCGCCTCCAAGCGAATCGGAGATTGCGCCTGCGAGAGCGGCTGGATCCGATGGCAACACCCCAAAGGCGGCCATGCCGGCGATCGTCGCGCACAGGCCCTGGGGGGCAGGGGAACTCTCCTTGAGCGCGCTGGCCATAGAGGGCACCAGCTTGGGTGGGTTGAGAGCCAACACCACATCCCACACATCGTCGGACGTCGGAAAGACGCTGTACTGGTCGGGCGCGAGCAACGCGAGGCGGGTCGTTGCCCAGTCTCGGGCTACCCCGGGCGCCCCCTGAGACAGGGATGCAAGGGTCTCGGCGGTGTGCAATGGCGTGGCCATAGGCTGGCCTCCTGAATACGCCCGTGGGCATGGAAACGGAACTCTACCTGCGGCAGCTCAAAGCTGGGCGTGACTTCGCCCACAGCGACCCCGTAGCGGCCCAGATGGCGAACTTTGTGTACCTCATCGGTGACCGAGCGTCGGGCGAATGCATGGTTGTGGACCCCGCGTGGGACGTCGATGGCATCGTGGCTGCAGCCTCGGCCGACGACATGCGCGTCACCGGTGCACTCGTGACGCACTACCACCCGGACCATGTAGGCGGACCGCTGTTCGGGCACAACGTGCAGGGGCTCGCGCGCTTGATGGCGATCAACCCGTGCAAGGTGCACGTGCACAAAGCCGAGGCACAGGGGGTCCGGTTCATGACGGGTCTGTCCGAGTCCGACCTCGAAAAGCACGAGGGTGGCGACAGCGTCAGCATCGGCGGCATCGAGGTGCAGTGCCTGCACACACCTGGGCATACCCCAGGAAGCCAGTGCTTCAGGTGCCGCGGTGCGTTGATCGCTGGGGACACGCTGTTCATGCAGGGCTGTGGTCGGGTCGACCTCCCAGGCGGCGACTCCGACGAGATGTACCGGACACTGAGTCAGCGTCTGTCGACGTTGCCCGGCGACATGATTCTGTATCCAGGGCACCACTACAGCGGCCCCGAGAACGCCCCGCTCGATGAGGTGCGTCGCACCAACCAATACCTGCAGATGCCGAACATCGAGATGTGGCGCAGGTACATGGGTTGAGCACGACCGGCGTCACGTTCGCCGCGGGGGCGGCCCTGCTGTTCGTGGCCAGCATGGTGGTCGAGTCGGTTCTGCTTCGGTGGCGCATCAACGCCTACTTTCAGGCGGGATTTCCGCTGTTTCTCACGATGGTTCCGATCCCCAATGCGCCCGAGGGCTCGGGCAGTACGGCCACGGTGCGTTGGGAAGTCACCGGCGATCTGGTGCGCTGGTGGGCGGATCCCGCCATGAGATCGGCTCCGAGCGGGCTTCACGGATCGGTTCAGCTGGCGGCGGGCCAAGGCGGGGTGCACCTGTTTGTCCGTTGGGCGCCACCATGGACCCCACTGTTGGCCGCAGCATGGCTGATCGGCTTGGGCATGGTGCGCGGCGAGGCCATGGTGACCCTGCCCATCGGGCTGGTCATGATTGCCGGCGTGCTGTTTCTGTATCGCCAGGCGGCGGTGCGCGCGGTGGCAGAGATGCGCTGGGCCTGGGTTCAACAGGCCTAGCTAGGCGGCGCCCCACTTCATGGCGCCCTGGGGCAGGAAATAGAAGATCAACATGGTGCCGCCGGTGACCGTCGGTGTGTGGTGGCTGCCCGGTGGCAGCACGACCCAACCGGTGGGATGGCCACAGAAGTGAGGGTCGTCACCTGCAGTGTTGAAGCAGATGCTCACTTCCCCGTTGGGGTGGGTATGGGCGGCTCCCTCTCCACTCATGTGCACCACGTCGATGCTGTTTTCACCCAGATCTGGAGCCGGTTTGGCCAAGCGACCAAAGGTCAGGGTCTCTGTGGCCTTCTTTGGTGTCAGCCAACCCTCGCTCTGAGCGGCCTTTGCCAGTGCCTCGAGCTCGCCAAGTGCCGAGATGGGAAAGGTGTGATCGAGCATGGCCTTGGCCCCGTCTGGGTCGGACAGGTCGATCTCTCCAACCATCTGGGCGAGGGGGGCAAAGGCGGCGCGCAGTTCTGCCGCGTTGGGCATGAAGGTCTCCTTGCAGATGACCCGGGCTAACGCGTCGCCGACGGAACGATGTGTGCCCACTTTTCGAGGTCGTCTGGACCCAGTGGGTCGTCCCCTACCAGGAAGCGGTCAAGGTGGGCAAAGCTGTCATAGCCCCAGAAGATCTCGCCGCGAATCACCATGGTGGGCACGCCAAAGGTTCCGCCCTTCAGCGCGCGCTCGGTCTGGCTGCGCACCCGTTGTTTTGACTCCGCCGTGTGTGCTCGCTCCACGGCATTCGGCACGCCACAGAGCGCGGCGATGCGTTCGACATCAACTGGATCTGTCAGCCCGACGCCTCCTCCCCAAGTCTCCGCGTACAGGCGATCGACGAGCTCGCGGCGCACCTCTTCTTCCATGTCCAGAGATGCGACACGCAAGCCGAGCAACGGATTGAAGGGATGGGTGGGGGGCGGCTGCAGTGGCACGCCCAGCGCCGCGGCGGTGCGCATCACGTCTTTGAAGATGTACACCCGCTTGGGCGGAATCTC
>CAYYHT010000839.1:0-3290 GCA_964471355.1 uncultured Enterobacteriaceae bacterium | reverse complement strand
CGTGGGTCAGCAGTACCCCATCGGCTCCATCGTGCAGGGCAAGGTCCGCAACATCACCGATTTCGGCATCTTCGTCGGCATCGATGAGGGCATCGACGGACTGGTTCACATCAGTGACCTGTCCTGGGGCCAGCGCATCAACCACCCGTCCGACCGCTACCAAAAGGGCGACGACGTCGAGGCTCGCGTGCTGTCCATCGACAAGGACAACGAGCGCTTCAGCCTGGGCATCAAGCAGCTCTCCGAAGACCCCTGGTACACGGTTCACAGCCGCTACTTCCTGGGTCAGGTCGTCGCGCGTCCGGTCGTGCACCGTGCCGACTTCGGCATCTTCGTCGAGATCGAAGAGGGCGTCGAAGGCCTGGTTCACATCAGCGAGCTGTCCAACGAGAGCGACGACTGGTCCACCACCTACCCCGACGGCAAGAAGATTCGCGCCGAGGTCATCCACATCGACAGCCATGACCGCAAGATCTCGCTGTCCGAGCGTGGCGCCGAAGAGCGCACCGCCGGCGACGTCGAGGGCTTCATGTCCCAGCAGTCTGACTCGGGCGCTCGCCTTGGCGACGTGATGGGCGATCTGGGCCGCAAGCTCCGCGGCGAAGAGGGCGGCGAAGAGGCCCCCGAAGGCGCACCCGCAGCCGAGGCCGCACCCGCAGCCGAGGCCGCACCCGCAGCCGAAGCCCCACCGGCAGCGGAAGAGGCTCCCGCAGCCGAGGCCGCACCCGCAGCCGAAGAGGCACCTGCAGACGACAAGCCTGCAGAGTGATTCACCCTGGGCGGGCATCGTCCCGCCCAGCTGCTAGACTGCGCCCATGAACTACTTCAAAGCCGCAGTCGCTGTTCTTGGGATCGTCGCGTTGCTCGTGGCGGTCCTTTTTCTTGTGCAAAACAGCGCCACGACCGTACAGCTCACCTTTGATTTGGGCCGTCCTGGCTTTGCATGGCGAGTCGGTCAGCCCATGCCCTTCTTGTGGCTCGTGGCCGGCGGATTCGGCCTGGGCCTGATTGTGTCCATCGTGCCCCTGCGTTGGTACAGCGCCGCGTCGCGCAAGGTTCGGCAGCTCGAACAGCAAATCGCGCTCGGAGATGCCGGCGGTGGCGAGTACCGCTGATCACAGTTGGTGATCCTCGGATAGACCCCGGCTGAATGGCCCGCAATAGAGCAAATCCAGGAAGAGTCGCCGCCGCACAGGCGCTGATGGCTGTCGAGCAGGGTGCTCATGTCGAAGACGAGCTCGCCCAGGTGGCGCCAGCATCTGGCAAGGACCGTGGCCTGGCTTGGTACTTGGCCCTGGGAGTGCTGCGGCGACGGTCGGTGCTCGATGCCGCGCTGCGACCGCATCTGCGTCAACCCATCGCCAGCATGGATGCCCCGGTACGTGCAGCACTGCGCTTGGGTGCATTTGAGCGTTTGTTCGCTCGAACCGCCGTGCATGCCGCCGTAGACCAATCCGTCGAGGTAGCCAAGGCCCTGCGAGCGGGACGGGCCAAGGGGCTCGTGAATGCCGTTGTGCGCAAGGTCGAGCTTCCCACCGGGCTAAAGCGTGCCGATCAGCTCTGTCACCCCGCTTGGTTGGTGTCTCGCTGGGACAAGCGCTACGGCAAAGAAGCGACGACCGAGTGGTGCACGGCCAACAACGAAGAACCCCCGGTGTTTGCCGTCACCCGCAACCAGCAAGTCACCGAGTTCGAATCCACTGCCACCGACGTCGATGGTGTGTTCCGGACCAAGGGCCTAGGCTTGGTCACGCAGCTGCCGGGCTTTGCCGAAGGGTCCTTCTGGATCCAAGACAAGGCCGCCGTACGCATCGCGGACATCGTAGGAGACGTGGACGGAAAGCGAGTCCTCGACGCTTGTGCTGCACCCGGTGGCAAGAGCTTCCGCCTGGCATCACGGGGCGGCGCGGTCACCGCAGTGGACGTCAGCACCCGAAGGTTGAGGGATGTGGTCTCTGGCGCAGAACGCCTGAATATGGACGTTCAGACGGCCGTTCACGACTGGACGCTTGGCCATAAACAAGGGCTGGGCGAGTTCGATTCGGTGCTCGTCGACGTGCCTTGCACGGGCCTGGGCACCCTGCGGCGACATCCCGAGATTCGCTGGCGCCGCCAGTTGATCGACATTCTTTCCATTCCACCAAAGCAGGGCGCGATTCTCGCCGGTGCCGCCACCCATGTGCGTCCGGGCGGAACCCTGGTCTATGCCGTGTGCAGTCCCGAGCCTGAAGAGGGACCCAACGTCGTGCAGCGATTTGTGAAGCTGCATCCCGAGTTCTCACTGGACACCGAACTCGGAGGCAAGCCCCCAACAGACGATGAGGACGTGCATTACGCCGCGCGGCTGACTCGCAAAGGGGCCTAGGTGGGCACCGCGCCGACTCCGATGTTTCAGCAGTACAACGCGCTGAAGGCGGCGCATCCGGACTGCATCCTGTTCTTTCGAATGGGCGACTTCTACGAGATGTTCTTCAAGGACGCCGAGCTGGTGTCCCGCGAGCTCGATCTGACGCTCACTGCGCGCAACAAGAACGATCCCGAGCCCATTCCCATGGCTGGTGTGCCCCATCATGCGGCGGCTGGCTACGTGCAGCGCCTCATCGATGCGGGCTACCGCGTTGCCATCGCCGAACAGACGGAAGATCCGGCATTGGCCAAGGGACTCGTCAAGCGCGAGGTGGTGCGCATCGTCACCCCCGGTGTTGTGCTCGATACCGACAAGCTCGAGGCCAGGGTTCCCAACTACCTGATGGCGGTCTGTCCCACCGACGACGGCATCTCGCTTTCCTTCCTGGACGTCAGCACCGGGGATTTTCGCTGCACCATCGTGCCCGACATGGCCCACGCCCTGACCGAGGTCCACCGCGTCGAGCCGAAAGAGGCGCTGCTCTCGCCGAACTTTGAAGACGACAGTGCTCTTCGAACGGCGTTGAAGCGCCACCAGACCGTCATTAGTCAAGCAGACCCCAAGGCCTGGGACACCGACGCGGGCCACGACCTGCTGGTCGCCACTCTGGGCCGTCCGCTTTCGGAGTTTGGCTTGGTTGCGGGGGCGCCGGAGCTGGCTTCTGCCGGGGCTGCACTGGCCTATTGCCGCGAAGTCAGCGGATCGGGTCTGGGCAATCTGCACGTCATCCGCCCGTACAAGGTCGACGGTTTCATGGTGTTGGACGACACCACGACACGAAACCTGGAGCTCGTGCGCACACTGGTCGGCAGTCGCCGAAAAGGCAGCCTTTTAGGCCTTATCGACCGATGCAGCACGTCCATGGGCTCGCGCATGACCCGCG
>CAYYHT010000838.1:0-3298 GCA_964471355.1 uncultured Enterobacteriaceae bacterium | reverse complement strand
CTCTTTGCCGTAAAGCCGGGAGCGACCGAGATCTGCAACGGCGATGACGACGACTGCGACTCGCTGCTCGACGACATGGACCCCGGCGTCACGGGCCAGACGACGTGGTACGAGGACACCGACGGCGACTCGTATGGCGACCTCGCGAGCCCGCTGCCCGCCTGCCTCGAGCCGAGTGGCTACGCCGCCAGTTCGACCGACTGCAACGACAGCGAGATTACGGTCAATCCTGGCGGAACCGAGGTTCCGTACACGGGCCTGGACGAAGACTGCAGCGCGCTCACCCCCGACGACGACCTGGACGCCGACGGCTTTGGCTCGGATCTACTTGGGGGAGCCGACTGTGACGACGCCGATCTCGATGTGAATCCCGACGCTCTCGACGTGCCGTGCAACGGCATTGATGAGGACTGCGGCAACGGCGATCTGCCGGTGGTCAGCGATGCGACTGGTACCTTCATGATGACCGGCGGCGCTCCTGTCGGAGCCGGAGGCATCGCGGCGCCCTTGGACACCGTGCAGGCCGCGGTGGATTCAGCGCAGAGCCAGGGCAAGAAATGGGTCTTCCTCCGCTCTGCTGGTGCGATCAGCGAGAATGTGGTGGCCACGGGCGTGCACTTCATGGGCGGGTGGTCCGATGGCACCTATTCAGACGACGACACCACGTGGTGTGGCAGCGGAACAGCGACCGCGCTTGCCGACAGGACGGCTGGGGTCGATCCGGTGCTGACCCTCGATGGAGATGGAGGCGATGTGGTCATTGCGGGCCTCACCACACTCGGTGCCACCGGCTTGTTGCCGACTGGATACCGCGACCTGTCCTTTGTGCTGGGGACCCATGCGAGCCAGCGTGGCTTGACCCTGACCGGCCCCGGAAAGCTCTACGTGAATCTCTACCGTTTCGAGAGCTTCAACGAGCCCGCATTGGTGGTCGACGGCATGGACGTCGACATGAGCCGGGGTGATTTTTGGTGCGCCGACGAAAACGACGGCCCTGGTTTCTTGGTGCGCGGAAGCTCGAACATCACCATGAGCGAGACCCGGGTGAGCTTGCCGGGCGGCAGCCTGTGTCACGGAATCGCCCAGGATGCGGGTGCATCAGGAGACTTGGTGATGGTCGGGGCGGACTTTAGCGCCAGTCCGTCGGTCGTTTGGCACACAGGGACCGCCACCATCGAAGACAGCTCACTTGTTGCCCAGGAATCTGCGATTTCTCCCGATCCTTCCATCGCGCTCGACGTCGGACCCAACGCGACGGTGACCGTGCACCGGACGTGGCTCGAGGCCGAGCATGCCAACGCAGGCGACACATTCGGCGTGTACGTGCATGCGGGCGGCCTCTTGACGATGAGCAACAGTTCAGTGCGAGTCGGCAGCTCTGGGGTGGTCGCTGGCGCAATTCGGAACGAGGGCCAGGCGACGGTCGTCAATTCGGGGCTGTGGCTTGAGAACCCGTCCGCGACCGGCCAAGTGGGCATCGCGACCTTCCCTCCGGCCTCGGTGGTTTCGGTGAACAACATCTTCTACGGAGACCCAGTCAACACCGCGCAGATCATCGGGCTGGTGGTCGTTCCCGGCACAACGGCACGGGTCGAGAACAATGTCTTCCACAACGTCGGAACGCTGGTCAACGGCGCAGCTCCTGTGCTCACGACTTCCGCCCTTGATGGATGCGCCTGGGCTGGCTGCACATCGGCATCGGCCAACCTGGCCGGTGACCCCTATGTCGACCCCTACTTCAACTGGGATGTCTACGATCTGGCGTCGACGAACGTGATCGACAACGGGCAGGACCCGACGCCACTGATCGGCCCGACCTACGCCGGCATGGAGTTCTGCGACTACATCTTTGGCTTCTGCGTGACCACCGATGCGCGACCGCTCGGCGCCGGCTGGGACATCGGGCCGAACGAGGCGCAGTAGCTCAGGGAGCCAGGGCCCATCCCAAGGGCGCCACCGCAGCCCTTGCGGCCAGTCTTGAATAGCGGTCACGCCGCCGCTTCTTGGGTACCGGCAGGGTCGGTCGACCCATGTCCGTCAGCAGCCTGTCGACACACTCCATGGCGCTCGCAGCAGCAAGCTCGGTGCCCACTCCTCGGGCCCCTGCGCCACATCCGGCGACGTACAGGCCCTTGATTGGAGTGTGAGTAGGCGGCCGTTGCTTGCCGACCTGTCCTGGGATCTGACCGGTGCTGATGGCGGGGCCGAACTCCTTGCCGATCCAGTGCTCAATCCACTGCACGCTGAACCGGTCGATGAACATCACGTGCTCGTCCATGCCGGGAACGACGCGCCGGACCGCGCGCAGCATCGCCTCCTCCCAGGCCTTGGCCGGGTCTTCAAGGGGCACATCCCCCCGCGGTGCGAGGGCACAGACCGTCAGCAGCTGACATCCGGGGGGAGCGAGGCTCGGGTCGAAGTTCGTGGGCACAGGCATGTAGAAGGGGATGACATCGGGCACCCGGCCGGCCTCGACATGGCCATACATCTGCTTCATGTCCGCAGCACCCATGCGCAGCAGGTCCGTGCTGTCGCCGACCCCGCCCACGAGTGCGCCCGCGTGCACAAGCTTCTTGTCGAGCGCAATCTTGGCCTGGACCGCGATGTGTGAGGCGCGCAAGCCCTCGATGCGGTCCACATAGGCCCCGGGAAAGTGCTCGACGCCGACCAGGTAGCGAACCGTGGAGCGAAGAGAGCTGGTCGACACCACCACATCGGTCTCGAGCTTGCTGCCGTCTTCGAGGACCACGCCGTACACGGCTCCGTCCCGCACCAAGACCTTCTTGACCCCCGCCTTTGTGCGCACGACCGCACCGCGTTGCTTGGCCAGGCGCACGTAGGTGCTTGGAATCGCGATGGAGCCGCCGATCGGTAGCTCAGGCTGTTGTCCTTGACCATCTTGCGAAAGCACCACAGCGCCTCTCCCGCACTGACCTCCCAAAACGGCAGCACGAAGTACAGACCCAACAGAAAGCCGAACACACCCAGCATGGTCTCGTTGGCGGCGAACGGCATGAGGAACTCTTCGACGGTGCGGTCATCCCAGCGCTCGACCTCCTCGTCGGACATCGCCAGAATGTAGGTGAACAGCCGGCCCACGGTGACCGCTTCGGCGGGCGACAGGTCCAGCATGCGCGCCATTTCCCACGCAAACCGGGGGATTCGGTGCGGGGACGAGGGCACCGACACCTTCACCAGCTTTCCATCGGCCCCGACGCTGCGCATCTCGGAGATGTCGTGGGTGCGCCTGAAGTCGATGGCACCGGGTGCGTTGACCCGCCGCAGGACATCGCCGAGC
>CAYYHT010000837.1:927-3303 GCA_964471355.1 uncultured Enterobacteriaceae bacterium | reverse complement strand
CCCGGCGCCCTGCCGCCGCCCGCCCCCCACGTACCGACCCCCTCCGTGGCAAACGAATTCAACCCCTACGGTCCCCTGCCCGAGCACTGCGACGGCAAACCCACCGAACGCCTGCTGTTCCCCACCCGCGTCGCCACCGGCATCTTCGGAGCCGAGCTGGCCAACATCACGCAGTTCTCGCTGCTGTGGGACCTCGCCGAGTTCCGTCAGGGAACGCCGCCAAATCCGCACATCGAGAACACCGTTCGCACCGCAGGCCAGGCGGGCATCCGGGCCGTCTATGAAGCCGACACAGACCGCCGCAGGCTGCACTACAAGCGCATCGCCGACCTCAAAGCCCAGCACACCGAGCAAGGCGGCAGCTGCCGCAAGACCTGGCGCAATCCCGCCAAGACGGTGGAGTTCAACCTGGCCGACGCTCCCGCCGGCGCCGCTCTGTACGTCAAAGGCTATGGATGGCTAGGCCAGTGGCGGGACCAGGGCACCGAACCCATGGCCGTCTCGGTCAACGGCACCCCCGTCGAGGCCGACTTCCCCTCGGCGGGACCGGGGACCGATTTTCGCCGCTACCTATTGGGCGAAACGCTGGCCTCGGGTGCCAATACGTTGGTCATCAGCTCTCCGGAATACGATGTACTGGACATCGAGCTGTGGTACTGACGCAAATCGTGGGCGCATAAAAAGTATAAGGTGTCACCTGACACTTTTCGGTTAGGTTGGGGCAACGGGAGCGACACGTGTCCACCATCCTCATCACTGGCGCAGCTGGCTTTTTGGGTACCGAGCTGGTGCGTGTGTTCCGCGCCGAGGACCACACGGTGCGCGCCACGGATCTGCCTCGCGCCGACTTCTCGGCCCTCGAAGCACTGGGCGCCGAGTGTGTGCCCGCGGACCTCACCGACCCCGCAAATGTCGGAGAGCTCGCTCGCGGCATCGACATCGTCATCCACGCGGCGGGCATCTTTGACCTGTCCGTCCCCGAAGAGGTGCTCTACAAGATCAACCGCGATGTGGTCGGCATCGTCTGTGATGCGGCCAACGAAGCCGGTGTGAAGCGCATCGTGCTCATCAGCAGCACCAGCGTCTATGGCCCCGGCCAGATCGAAGACGAGGACGCCCCCAAGAACCCTCACAACGCCTACGCACGCAGCAAATGGGCGGGCGAACAGCTGGGAATCGAGCGCTGCGAACAGCACGGCATCGAGTGGGCTGTGTTGCGACCCACGCTCATCTACGGACCGGGCAGCCGGTACGCCCAGGGCAACTCGATGGCCATCTTTGCGCTCATGGAGTGGCGTGGCGTCCGCAACATGCGCATCGCCTCGGGAGGCCCGCTCGGCCACCATGTGCACGTGCATGACGTCGCTCGGGCTGCCCACCTCGCCGCCACCAAGCCCGAGGCCAACCGCGGTCTCTTCAACGTCGCCGACGACCATCCCATGCCCCTTGGCGACATGATCCGCTTGATGGGGGACGAGACCGGGGTGAACATCAACAGCCCGGCACTGCCCTGGTTCTTCACCTGGGTGTTCAGCCTCTTCCGTCCCGTCGCCCGCTGGGTGATCGCCCGCGAGAACAGCAAGATGGCGCACCTGTGGACCAAGCTCTGTGCGGAACAGGGGCTGGTCGAGGCGTTCCGCCCCCGCATCGACGAGGACTGGATCGGCTGGATGTTCGTCGACAACACCTTCAGCACCACCCGGCTCAAGGCCCTGGGCTTCGAGCCTGTGTATCCCGATCCCACCGTCGGTCTGCGCCAGGCGGCAGCTTGGTACCGAAAGCAGGGCTGGCTGCCCCAGCGAAGCGCCTAGCCACAGAATATTGGCTACGATGGCGCCATGGTCACGCCACTGACATTGCTGCTCATGCTTGCAGGCTGCTCGGGAACTGGCTCGGACACCGAGCCTGATGTCGATCCCTTCGCCGACCTGACCGGACCGTGGGGGGAGCTCGTTCGCTATGTCGACGGGCAGATGGAGGTCTGGCACATTCCCGGAGCCCAGCTGGCCATCGTGCAAGACGGCCAGATGACCCACTCCATCGCGCTCGGGGTCATCGACGCCGAGAATCCAGTCGCCGTCACCACCGACACCCGCTTCCGCCTGGGCTCGATCAGCAAGCAGTTCACCGGCATCACCCTGCTGAGCATGCAGCAGGAGGGATTGGTGGACATGAACGCATCGATCTCGACCTATGCCCCCGATATCGGCCTGGCCGCTCCGCACTCGGTCGACGACCTGACCCTGGTATTCACTCTTCCGTCGACTCACCTTGTAATCATCGTACTCGGTCGTGACGGAGCGTCCGTTCCCCTCGGCCCTCTTCTTTTGTCGGAGCAAGCTGTCATAGGTCAGGCTTTCATCGACTCTCCACGCG
>CAYYHT010000837.1:0-917 GCA_964471355.1 uncultured Enterobacteriaceae bacterium | reverse complement strand
TGCTGACCCACTCCAGCGGCTTGCAGGCCCTAGGGCAGTCCGACAGCTGCGACCCCGGCCAAGACCAGCTCCGAGACGTCCTGGTCGCCGAATCCCAGGACTACGTGCTGTGGACCGAACCCGACGTGCTGCACAACTACAGCAACATCAACTACGGCTTGGCCGGTCTGGTGGCCGAGGAGGTCCACGGCGCGCCCTATGCACAGGCGGTCGCCGAGCGCGTCTTCGAGCCCGCCGGCCTCGAGATCATGAGCTTCGACGTCAGCGACCTGCCCGACGATCAGCTCGCCGTCGGCCACTTCTATGGACGCGAGACCGGGCTGCTGCGGCGGCAATACCCCATCGATGGCTACTGCGCGGCCATGTGGCCCGCCGGCGGCCTGATCAGCACCGCTGAGGAGGTCGCCCGCTGGCAGTTGATCCTGCTCGACGAAATGTCCGGCACCTTCGAACCCTCGGTCTGGCAAGGCCTGACTGCGCTGCAGTGGCCGTTCAGCGAGACTGCTGGCTACGGCTATGGCATACGCATGGGCACCTACAAGGGCCACCAGACCATTCATCATTCAGGAGCGGTCACCGGCTTCACCGCGCGCTCGATGATTCTGCCCGAGCACGACTTCGGCATCGTCATCTTGCTGAACAGCAGCGCTCCGACCTCGCCTGTCCGGGTTCCCGGGGACTCCGCTCTGTCCTACATGATCGAGTTCGCCCTCGACGCGTTCTTGGACATCGACAAGACGCGCAGTCCGGTCACCACGCCGGGGCCCGAGGACTGGGCGAACTTCGAGGGCAGCTGGGATGCCGCCTATGAGCATGGCCATGTCGAGACCTACACCACCGACGACGGCCTGTTCATCTCGTTCACCGAGCCCGAAGCCCACACCAGCCCACTCAGCGTCTATTCGGGCAGCACGTGG
>CAYYHT010000836.1:0-3308 GCA_964471355.1 uncultured Enterobacteriaceae bacterium | reverse complement strand
AAGTGCCAGTGCAGTCGTGGCAGCGTTCACGCTCTTGCCGGTCGGAGGCACGTTGACAGAGTCTTGCAGATAGAAATCATCGGACATGAACCAGCCGCCGCCCACCGCAGCGGCCAATGACAGGCCGCCATCGGTTGCTTGGTCGCCCCCGCCGCCCCCGGTGCCTCCACTGGCATTCCGCAGGGCGTGAGCCTCGACACCATCCGGGGTGAGCTTCCACGCTTGCAGACGCCCTTTGCTGTCGCTGGGCAGCGCGAACCAGACTTCGCCGCCCAAGGCTTTGATGTTCGCTTGAATGGGGGTCGGGACGCTGGTGGCTGTGCCCGCTCGCACAGATTCGACGAATTCATTCCACGCCGCGTCCGACAGGGGAGCTGCAAGTCCCATGCGCTTTGTGGCGACGGCGTCGACGTCGTAGCGCGCAATGATGGCGCCCTGCAGCGTGACATGGATCAAGTGCCGGCCGGGGCGCACGCGCACCGTTCCAGCGGCAGGCACAGCGGTGGCCCTGCCGTCGACAAAGAAGGAGGCTCCTTCGGGCAGTTCGCCGGGAGCAATCAGCGCCGGCAGCAGCTCGGATAGCCCCTTCTGTACGGTGCCAAAGGCCACACGCTGCGGCGCTTCGGCGATGTCATAGGGAGTGATCTCGCGTTCGGGATCGAGCGCCACTGCGTCGGCCCAAGGGCGCTCTACGACTCCTCCTTCTACTTCGAATCGGTAGTCGACAGCTCGTTCGTCGGTGGCGATGTCCTCTTCAAAGAAGCGATTCACCGCGAAGCCCTGGTACGCCAAGGCCGAGAACAATCGCTCTCGGTCTTTGTCATCACGCATGACGCCGATCTGGTCGATTGGACCGGAGAGCTCTTGCATGATGACCAGCTCTCCGTCGAGCTTGGTCTCGTAGGCTCGCGCGTCTTTGACCGCCTGTTCGAGGTTGGCATAGGACGCTTCGTCGGCTGCGGTCCACCGGGCCGCACCTGCCCTCAGCTCGTTTAGAGGCAATGGGTCGCCGTCATCGGACGCTGCTTCGGCGACGGTGGCCACATCATCGGCGCTGCCGGGTTCGAGCCAGACCACGGGTGCGGCCGTTGCAGTTTGGGTCAGGGCCGCGAGTCCGAAGAGCACGGTCTGAGTCATCGACATGTGAGCTGGTCTCCGTTCGCCGAACACTCTACGGTCATTGGCCGGTCAATGGTGACCTTGGTCGACAGGCGGGTGCCTAAGTACAGGGCCTCGACTTTGCAGACGCCGCCGGGAAATTCTTTGAGGCGTGCACTCGAGCTGCCGCTCTTGCTGACCCCACCGCATGTGACCATCAGCGAAGACGCATCCTGGAAGACGACCATGGCGCGGCTGACTTTGGGGGCGTTGGGGTCTGGTGGCGGTTCCACAGGGGGCACGGCCACCGCCTTCTTCTTGGCCACTGCCTTCTTGGTCGGTTCAACCGCAGCTGGCTGCTCGGGCTCTGCAGGCACCACGGGGACGGGCTCGGCCTCGGTCGGCGCCGGATCGGGTGCGACGGGAGGGGGAGGCACTTGAGGGGCTTCGGGCGCATCTGCGTCGGTGGGGACCTCATCGATTGGGGCTTGGGTCACTGTCTCGGGGGCTGGGCTGCCACCAAGGAACAGTCCGGCGCCGACACCGCCGATGGCGATGGCCATGATGACGGAAGCCGCAGCTCCAGCAGCGGTGACGGCCACCAGGATCTTGATTGCGGTGCCGCTGCCGCCTGCTTCGTATTCGCTGGTCTCGTCGGGACCGGGCCCGTTGTTGATGGTCGAGACCCCACCCAAGTCCACTTCGAAGGTCTCGCGTGCTGGAGCGCCTGGCTCTGTGTACTCGGACATTGTGAGGCCGTCGCCTTCGATGGCGCTTCCCGTGATGGTCTCGGACAAGACGCCGTCCACCTTCTCGGTGGTGTTGCCCAGGATCTCGGCAACTTGCGGCACAAATCTGCGGCTGAAGTCGCGCAGGGTGTCGCCTTTGAGCTCTCTCGAGAATGCGGCCAGCTCGTCGCTAAGTCCCGCTGCGGTCGGTCGGTCCGAGGGCTCGGTGGCCAGCCCCTTGCGCAGCGCTTCAATCACTGCGTCAACGACCGCGTCGGGCCCTTCGAGCTTGAGCCGCACTTCGGCTAGGGCTTCTTCGACGAATGGGGTGTGCCTCTCGTCGAGCACCGGGGTTCGCCCCAAAGGCCGACGCAAGATCAGCTCGACGACCGTGGAGACGGTCGCGTACACGTCCCCAGGCGGGCCTTCTGCGTCACCGATGATTCGCTCGGGGGACATGTAGCGCTCGGTCCCCATGCGCATGCCTGTCTGGGACTCCCGCGATTCCATGTTCACCCGGGCAACGCCAAAGTCGAGCACTTTGGTCTCGCCGTCGTCGGTCACCCGCACGTTGGCGGGCTTGATGTCTCTATGCACCACGCCAAGGGTGCCGCCATTGCCGTCATCGGCCTTGTAGGCGGCGTCGAGGGCGTTGCACACGGCGCTGCCCACCTCCAGTGCTGCCACCGGTGGAAACTGTTCGTCGACTTCCTCGAGCGCCAGCAGGACCTGCTCGAGGTCCGCTCCGGGGACGAAGTCCATGATCACAGCCCAGCGATCGTCCAGCTTGACGAGATCGAGCACAGTGACAATGTGGCGATGGGTCAGGCGGCCTAGAATGCGCGCTTCGTCCCGCATGCGTTGGTGGGCCAACTTGAAGCCATCGTGCCGGGCGTGCAGCAGCTTGATGGCAACCTTCTTTCGGAAGCCGGCCCCTGAGTCTTGCTCTGCCAGAAACACTTCGCCAAACGCGCCTGCGCCAATGCGTTCTTGCAGGTAGAAACGGCGTCCGCCGGTGCTCAATGTTCTCCCAGATTCGGGCCAATCGGCTGCAGATGATTGCACACTCAGCGCCCGGGGCCTACCTTTGCCGCCCATGAGTCTGCTTCGCAACATTCTGCTGGGTCGTTCCGATGGCATGCGCGCTCGCCTGCGGCGACTGCTCGCGGGCATCGGACTGCGAATTCCGGGCGCCGAAGTGCCGCAAGATATTGCGGATTTACCGCCTTCAAATGTGCCAAATGGTCAGCCGAAGCCAGGCCGCGCGGAGCCAGGTGAAGTCGTCGCCGATCTACCTGACGGCTTTGTGTTTGCGGCGCCTGCCGACGCCGTTGGGCCAGGGGCGGTCATCGAGGTGATCGTCGACGGCACTCCGCTGGCGCTGTGCAATGTCGACGGAGAGCGATTTGCCGTCGGCAGCGTGTGTCCGCATGCCGGTGGCCCCATCGGCGACGGCGAGCTGTTCGAGAACGAAGTGATTTG
>CAYYHT010000835.1:0-3315 GCA_964471355.1 uncultured Enterobacteriaceae bacterium | reverse complement strand
CTCGTAGTCGGCTCGACTGGCAATCACGCACTTCACTTCGTGGTGCGGCTGCAATCGTTCGATGTTCGACCAATCGTTGCGGTCAGACATGCCCGAGTCCGGAGCCTTGAGGTCCATGATCACGTGCACTTGGGGCGGGACGGGGGCAATCGAACGGTGCCCGCCGGTCTCGAGAAGCACCTCATGACCCAGATCGAGCAGGCGCTGCATGAGCACGGGGGCGTCTTTTTGGAGCAAGGGCTCGCCGCCGGTCACTTCGATGGTGTGCACACCAAAGCCGTGCGCTTGCGCGACCACGTCGTCGATGGTGCGCGTCTGTCCACCCGTGAAGGTGTACTCCGAGTCGCACCACGTGCAGCGCAGATCGCAGCCCGTCAGACGAACAAAAACGCACGCTTTGCCAGCGTGCGTTGATTCGCCCTGCACCGAGGCGTAGACCTCGGTGATGCGTAGCTTGCCGCTAGCCAATGGCCTCACGGAAGGTGTGCGCACGGTTGTCGATGTTGTTCCAGAACTGCTTCCAAGGTCCGCGGCTCAGCAGGTCACCACCGAAGTAGTTCGGCGGCTTCACCGGCGGGTAGCCGACGGGAGAGACGGTCAGCTCGGCGCGACGCTCTTCGATCTTGACTCGGTACTCTTCGAGAGTGCGGACGCGGGCGTCGATGAACTCGTAGAAGTTGCCGAGCTTCTCGACCAAGTCTTCGCGGGGAACGGCCATCTGAACGGCGTCGATCCAGGGACCGGAGAGCAGGTCCAGGAAGTTGCGGAAAGACAGGTAGGACCGATTCATCATCTCGCGGGAGTAGGCCCACTCGACCGGAGTCAGCTCATCTTTGCTGTTCAGCAGGTAGATGAGGCGGTCGAGACGCATGGTGGTCACGGTCATGGCGCATCGCATGACCAACAGCACGTTCTCGGAGCCTTCGAGGCTCGGGTGACCGGCATGCCACTTGATCTTGCGCTGGTGGCGGTCCATGTACTTCTGGATGCCGGCGCTGATGGCGCGCTCTTGAGCGAAATCGCCAATGCTTTCTTTCTTGACCGTGAAGGTGGCGACTGGCGCCAGCACTGCATCACAACCGACGGAGCGGGGGATGTTCATCTTGTCGAAGAAATCGGCAATGCGCTCGGGGCTCTCGGTCTCGAGCACGTTCTGTGCGACCTCGATGAAGTTGGGCTCGCCCTTGGACGCGACGCGCACCAGGCTGGAGATGGTGGACACTTTAGTCATCGGTACTCCTGAAGACCGCCGTGTCTATCCAGCCTGAGCCCGCGACGCCAACCCATCGAGATGTTGTCGCTCTCAGATGTCGCCGCGTTCGATCAACAGGCGCAATACGCCGCATTGAACCAGGGTTGGCCACGCGTCGGCCATGTGCGACGGAGCTTCTTTGACCTGCTTGTCCAAGCGAGCCATGCACGGAATGGCGACGGATCGAGCCATGAGCGTTGCGGTGTTGTTGATGACGTACTCCTTTTGCGAAGGAGACGGCTCGCCGAGTGCGTCGGTCGGAGCGGTGCTTGAGTTGAACGTGACGTCCTCTCCGCCAAAGCGCCAGTCGGCGACGTAGAACTTCATCAAGCGCGCGGCCACCCAGTAGTCGTCGCCTTCACCGGGCACTTTCTTGGCATTCTTGCCCAGGAACTTCTGGAACGGCTTCTTCATGGAGCTGGGCCCCATGCGGTCGTCCTCGCCCTCGAGGTAGAGGCAGCTGAAGTCACCCTGGAGTCCGGCGCCATTGGCCCCGATCTCAGCGCCGTCGAAGTCGATTTCCTCAGCGTTGCCACCGATGGACTTCTTGAGTTGTTCTTCCTTGAGGTCCTTGTCATTGCCCTGCGCGATGTAGCCCTCGACGAGTGCGTCAGGCTGCACGGTCGAGAACTTCATGGTCACAGCTTGGCGGTACGTGATGGCAGCGGGGCCACGGCCGCAGCGCTTGTTGCCTTCCGAGTCCGCTTTGATCAGGAAGAACTCGCGATTCTTGACGTACTGCTCGTTGGCCGCTGCATATGCGAGCACACGAGACACGCCAGCGGGGACCTTGGACAGGGCCTTTTGGAACTTCGTGAAGTCGGAGTTCGATTTCTTGTAGACCCAGCGGTACTTCTTTTCGCGGGCGAACACGCCCTTGAGCTTGTCGATGTACGCCTTGCGCAGGGTGTCATCGCCCAGCAGCGTGTCGGTCCACTTGCGCTCTTTGAGGATGCCTGTGGTCAAGGTTGCGACCGTGGGATCTTCGCCATCTGCGCCCTCGCACAGCGACAGGCTGTCTTCGAGGTCGTCGAGCTTTGTGCTCTGGGTCGACATCTGCGCCTGCATTGCGCAAGCCGTACAGCCCGCGGCGCCGGCCATGATGTAGCCCGTGCCGACCATCATCATCATGATGATGTTTCGAGGCGAGAAGATCGCGCCGGACACGATGAAGACTTTGACGGTCCGGAAGATGTAGCCAGCCTGGCTGGTCATGACCTTGGCTAGGCCCTGACGCTTGATCTCTTCCATGAAGGAGCCGGCGGAGAGCCCCTTCTTGGCCCGATCGAACGAGCTCTTCGCGTCGTCCTTTTTGGGAGCGGGCATCTGGGCGATCAAGATGAACTTGGGGCCTTCCATCGTGACGAGTGAAAACCCGTCCATGGGCCCGAGTGCCACCGGCGTGGTGATTTGCTTGCCCGGTCGTCCATCGGACCGGAAGATGAAGACCGCTGCGGTGCGCTCGGTGGGCGCGACGATGTAGGAGTCGGCCCCCTGTTTGATGATCTTGACGTGCTCGGGCATGACGCCGAGTGCTTCGGGCAGAACGATGTCGTTCGCGCCCTGCATGGATCCGAGTCGGATCTCAGCGCCGGGGAAGGGACCGAACTTGGTGCCACCGAACTCTTCGGACAACTGCAAGTACAGTTCGACCTGATGTGCCAATTTGAACTCCGCGAGAGAAGGGAATCCTACCAGTCGCTGGGGGACGGGGGGAACCTTGTGTCTATGACGTCGTCCAACCCTCCCACGTTCCCGCGAATCGATCGCTGCGGTATGGTCCCGGGTCCCCGGAGTGCTTGTTCTCGATGAACATCTTCCTGATTCCCCACACGTGGATTCGCCACATCTCGCCAGCCCTGATCATGGGCTCGGCGGCGCTCATCGTGTGGTGGCTATGGCTGACCTACTTAGTGGTCTACGGCCGCACCTTCTTCGACATGTTCCTGCTGTACAACACGGGCACACATGGCAGCTATTTCCTGGCGTCGGTGGCTGCGACGTTGGCGTTCACCACGATCCTACAAGAGGGCTCGCTGTACCGACGCCCCTTGTTCCGTCGC
>CAYYHT010000834.1:0-3320 GCA_964471355.1 uncultured Enterobacteriaceae bacterium | reverse complement strand
CCACCGGATGGAGCGGTACTGCATCCACGTAGGGTAATTGGACCGGTCGGATCGGTGTGCCCATCACAGTCTCGGTCGTCTGGGCCGAGGTCCTCTTGGGCACCCGGGTGGGTCAGCGGGTCGAGGTCGTCGCAGTCGTCGCCGCCGGCAGCGATCGAGGTGTGGTCGTCGCCATCTGCGTCCGATGGAATGTCGAACGGCCATCCGTCAGGGCCGCCGGTTGCACCAATGTCCGCCGGGTCGTCCGCGGTCCCCGCGTCAAACTCACCAGTGGGACCCGTGTCGTGCATGTTGCCGCCAGGCAGCGGACCGACCAAGTCGCCGTCGCAGCTTGCGGACGCGGACAGGGACCAGATGTCTGGCTCGGCCAGCACGACGGTGGCACCGGTCACGTCCTCATCGACGGCGATGCCGCCAACTGCATTTGTCGCACCAATCACGCTGTGCGCGACGGAGAGTGCCATCGTGTCGCGTACATCGATTGCCAACGCCCCTTCGCCCAGTGCCACGCCGGACAGGTCGGCGCCCACGCCATCGAGTGCCAACAATGTGTCGCCTTCGAGCCCCAAAATGGTGCTGTAAGACAGGTTGATGTCCCCGGTGAACGACGCGACGGGGACGCTGGGCGCCGTCAGCATGTTCTTCCAGGCTCGCAGCGCGACAATGTCTTGTTCGCCTCCGCTCAGCAGCACTACGCTGCTGCCGAGTTCGCTGCAGGCGACCTCGAGCCGCGTAATTGTGGTGCCGCTCATGTTGGTGCCGCGAACAACCTCTGCGCCGATGTCCGCATCGTGAACGGTGACGTCGGTGAGGTCGAGCTCAATGTCATGGCCAATAAACAGGGCTGAACCCCACTCACCCCCCTCGATGGTCATCTCGGAGACTCTGGTGTTGGCCCAGGTCTCGATGATGGCAGCGTCACCCGTTGTCCCTGCGAGCTGCAAACGCTCGACCGCAAGGCTTCCAGCGGACGCAACAATCGCCGCCGCTGAGCCATCCAACGTGCTGCACGCCGACACCTCGACATCGGTCAAACGCAGAGTGCCGCCGTCCTGCTGCACGACCCCGGTCTGACCACACTTCAGCGACAGGTCCTCGAACACCACCTCGGTGCTGCTGGTCGAGTCGACGGTCACCGTCGGTTGGTCGAGCCCCGCCAACAGCAGCGTGTTGCCGATGCCATCGCCACGAATCGACAGCGCGTGCGACACCCTAAACGGCCCGAGGAACGAGCCGGCGGCAATCTCGATGATATCGCCTTCGTTGGAGGCGTCGATCACGTCTTGCAGGTCGTCGCCGTTTGCGACCGTGAGGGTGGCCGCGTGGGCCGTCAATGCGAGCCACAACATCACTGTGCGCCTCCCCAGGCTAGGCCGACCCGCAGACCCGCCGTCCAGTGGCCTTGGGAGAGCTTGCGCTCGTCGCCCTGGCTGAGCATCAGCTGCCTGAAATCAATGGTCGCACCCAGGAAGGGCGCCACCGGCCCCTCCGAAAAGGCGTACGAGCCCGCCGCCTGCGCCTGAATGACCCAGGGAGCCGCAGCGACTCTGACGTTGGTTCCGATCTGTCCGGACTTCATGCCGACGCCTAGCGCGGGAGCGGCCAAGAACACAGAGGACGCACCGTCTGTATGGTTGATGCTGTCTGTTCCCAACACCACCCCCACCCAGGGGTCGAGGGGTCCAATGGGCTTCGATGCACCCAACAGTGCATCAAATCCGAATGCAGGTGCCACGCCTGCGGACACACCGTAGCGAAGGCCGAATCCCTCGCCGAAGCGCAACAGACCATGCACATCGAGGCCAATCGCAGCGCCGATGGTGCCTCCGTCAGTGAGGTAGGTGCCCGGTGAATCGACCGACAGACTGGTTCCAGCGCCGCCAGCAGCGACGCCGGCGAAACCCCACCCCAGATCCACAGCCACGCCGAGCTCGGGCACGACCAACCAGTCGGCCGGAATGGGCTCGTCGATGAGCAGCACACTGACCAACCCGTCTCCGGTTCGCCGCTGTGCCAAGTGGTACCCCGATGCAGCGGGAACCTCGGTCACAAGCTCACCGTCAAAGTAGATGCGCACGCCCTCTGGCGCTTCCTGGCCCGTCGTTGCCGGGGCAGGCGGCGGCTCCCATTTCGCCAACGGATGCCTGGAGCCGACCATGCGGTTCACACGGGGATGGATGGCCAATGCCGTCGCGAGCTTCGCCTCCCAGGGCTGCCCGGTGGCGTGGTCAACAATGCTCGCCCCCACCAGAAGATTGGCCCACTGTTCGGGCTTCGGGATGAAGGCAAAGCAAGACACTCGGGCCTGCAATCCCGTCATCACCCGTTCGTGGGCATCGACATCTTCGTCAAGCAGCGCTTGGTGGGCCGCCGCAATGCTGTCCAGGAAGTCGTCCTCGGTCAAAGGAGCGCACACCGATTCCTGTGCAGACGCCACAGACGCAAGTGCGAACGACGCGCAGAGAAGGCGTGCCGTCGGTCCCATGACGCAATCGAGGTTGTTCATATGGACCGGATATCGTCCCGAGGCCGTCTGCGGGTACTAGTGAACCTGGACTTCCGCCTGGATCTGTATCGCTCGCGATCAAGTCGAGGATTCAGAGGGGCTCTTATTCGGCACAGCGGCGCTCGCCGATTCACCGCTGGCGCCCGGATAGAGTCCGCAGTCGTCGTCCGACCACACCGGCGGCTCGACCCACGCGGTCGCCAATTTCACGGTTCGATAGTCCCCTGCTCGCAAGCGACGCGATGCGAGAGTCCTCCTCGGCTGTGAACCGCGTCGCTGTTCGAGTTGCTCCAAGCTTCTTCGTGCGGCTCTGGACGGCCTCGACGGTCCTCTCGAGGAGTGTTGCGATTTCCCTCGCGGTCGTCCCCTCCTCGCGCAGCTGCACGAGGCACACATCGTCATCGGGCGTCCAGGCCGAACCAGCCTTGGGGGGAGGCGCTTCCACCGGCGATTCAATCTGACGCCGCACATCGTCGAATGTGCGTCGCATGATGAGGGCAATCTCAAACGGCCCGTGACCGGCTCCGAGCAACGTCCGCAGCTCGAGTTGTGCGCCCTCGCTCCACTGTCGTGGTCCAAACCCGAGCTTCCGCCTTCTGGCCATGACACCCGCCAAGCTCCGGCCAAGCAGCATAGCAATCTGACGACAGGAGTTGCCTTCCGTGGCCAGCCAGATGAGGCGCTCGTCTTCGGCACCTGTCCAAAATTGACGGCCAACCGGACCGAGGCCAAGTCGAGCGACGCGCAGCCGAACGGCCGCTGCGCTGTATCCAAGAGCCCTGCCGATGTGGGCGGCATCCGCTCCCTGGGAAAC
>CAYYHT010000833.1:0-3321 GCA_964471355.1 uncultured Enterobacteriaceae bacterium | reverse complement strand
GAGCATTCCGCAGATTTCGGCGGTCAACATCACCGACTCATTGGTGGTGCGCTGCAACGAGGTCTACCTGGCATTCCCGCTGTCTGTGGTCGTGCAGACCTTGGCGATCGAGCCCTCCGCCGTGACCCAGCTCGCCAACGGCAGCGAAGTCTTGCGCCACCAGGAATCGATGCTGCCCCTGCAAGATGCCCTGACCGTCCTGAAGTCGGGCCCGGTGCGTCAGTCAGGCCAGCACATGGTGCTGATCATCGAGTATCGAGGCCAGCGCCTGGCCTTAAAGGTCAGCGAGTTCCTGAGCCCTCAAAAGCTGGTGATCAGCGAGTTCAACAACACGGTGCAGATCGACGGACTGCTGGGAACCACAGTGCTGGGCGGCAGGCTGCTGGGATTGATTGTGGACGTTCCTCGCTACATCGGCCGTGCGAGCGGCCAGCCGGTGCTCACAGACACCGACTCGGTCTTGGAGGCGGCGTCACACTCTCCCGCTCCAGATCGCCCCCCCAAACAAGCCGCGGCGCCCAAGCCGACGCCAACGTCGAATCGGGAGCCCGTAAATCTTCAAGACGACCTGGGCGCCGAGTTCCTGGTTGAAGTGCAGGCCATGCTGGCCGAGCTGAACAAGAGCCTTCTGGCGCTCGACGAGGATCGCGCCAAGGAACACGTCGACGTGGTCTTCCGCCTTGCTCATTCCATCAAAGGGAACCTGAGCATGTACGGCGCGCTCGAGGCCGCCGAGCTGATGCACCGGCTCGAGACGCAGCTGGTCACCGCGCGAAGCTCCGGGCATCCCATCTCGGACCAAGCGCTAGATGTGCTGTTCGACGGAACGACCTACTTCGACGAATTCGTGCAATGCCTCGTCTCAAAACGAGCCATCCCCAAGGTGCCTGAGCCCCTATTGTCGGCGCTCGGGAAGCTCGAGAACGCCGCCGTCGCGGTGCAAGAAGACACCGGCGAGATGCACTTCGGCAGCCTGGGCCGGTTCCTGCTGTCAGCCCGCCGGCGCCAACAGCAGCCGCTCGTCCATCTGAGCATGCAATTCAGCCCCGGCGACCAACCTGCGTTCTTGTTGTCCTACCTCGTGTTGGTCCGCATGCAGCGCTTTGCGGACATCCTGGGCACGTCCCCCTCGCTCGGCGCCATCGAAAAGGGCACGTGCGACGGCAGACTCGAGGTCGTCATGTCTCCCAAGCGTGATGTCGACATGAATGAGCTGCACGGGCTGCTTCGCGACCACTATTGTGTGGTCGACTTTGAGCACAAGGCCTGGAGCTAGCTGGCGGGCCTGAAGTAAGGCGCCACTTCGGCCAGCTCGTCTCCGGTCTCGCCAGGCAGCCAGAACCACCTCAATGAAGCAAACTCCGGCGTCAGCTCGGTCGTCGTGATGTCTGCTCTGTGCGTGTCCATGTCGGCGACGATCTCCTCAGCCATCTCGAGGTACGACTCGATCATCCACTCGGGCTCGGTGAGGTGCCGGGTTCGGTACTGAAGTTGCCCGTTGCGGTACCGCAGGTCGGTCAGTCTCATGGGCTTGCCGCGCCGCCCAGAACGGTGCGTCCACAGATCCGTCTCTTCGTTGAACAGGTACAGCGGCAGCAGCTTGTGCCCATGCGTCGCAATGAAGTTCACCGCCGAGATGATGAAGCTGCGCGTGTCTTCCGAGATGAAGTAGTTGAAGTTGACCCGCACCCAGCCCGGCTTTGCCCAATGACAGCCGCGCTCGCTCGCCGCCCAGATGCGCTCGGCCGTAGCGCGGTCGATGCCCAGCAGCCGGTGCGCATAGGGTCCAGCACACGAGCACCCACCCCGGGCTTGAATGCCAAACAAGTCGTTGAGCAGGGCCACAACAAAGCCGTGGTGCAGAAAGCGCGACTTGTGGCGCACGACGAACGAGATGATCGACAGTCGCCACAGGTCCGAGTTGCCCAGGATCTCGATGTTCGGATGGGCGTCCCAGCTGGCGACCGCCTCGCGAACAAAGGACTCTTCGAGATCATGAATGCGCTCGTGGCCGACCGCCTGCTTGAGCTGGAACACCAGTCCCGCCCGGATCGACTCGATGATGGCGGGGGTGCCGCCCTCTTCGCGGCGAACGGGGTCACTCACGTACAGGTGGTCGTTCTCGGTGACATAGGCGACCGTGCCGCCCGCCGGCATGCCTGGCACCCGATTGGTGAACAGGTGCCGCTTGGCGATCAGCAGGCCAGGAGTGCCCGGTCCGCCGATGAACTTGTGAGGAGAGATGAAGACCGCATCTTTGTAGGAGAGGTCGGGGGTGGCCCCACAGCGCAGATTCATCTCGATCTGGACGTAGGGCCCGGCCGCGGCGAAGTCCCACAGTGATAGCGCACCGTATTTATGCAGCAGGCTGGCAATGTCGCCGGTCTTGCTGCCGATGCCGGTCACGTTCGACGCCGCCGAGAAACTGCCGATCAGCATCGGGCGGTCTTTGTGCGCAACAAGCTCTCGCTCGAGCTGGGCTTGGTCGATGCGGCCGTTCTCGTCCTCGTCGATGACGACCACATCGGCGATGGACTCCCGCCACGGCAGCTCGTTGCTGTGGTGCTCATAGGGGCCGATAAAGACCACCGGTCGCTCGTCTGCAGGCACATGGTCCGACAGGTTGTACTTGTCGTCTAGCGGCGCCGGAATGCGAATGCCCAAGCAGTCGATGAGCTTTTGAATGGCACCCGTGGCCCCTGATCCGCAGAAGATCACCACGTCTTCTTCAGAGCCGTTCACGGCCTGGTGGATGATCTTGCGCGCGTCTTCGCGGTAGTGCGTGGTCTGCAGGCCAGTCCCGCTGGTCTCGGTGTGGGTGTTGGCGTACAGCGGCATGACTTCGGTCCGAATGAAGTCCTCGAGAAACGAAAGGCTGCGACCCGATGCGGTGTAGTCGGCATAGGTCAGGCGGCGAGGTCCAAATGGCCCCTCGAGCACCTGATTGCCCCCAATGATGCTGTTGCGAATGGTCTCGATCAAATCGGACATTGGTGTTTCCCCGTGCGCTGACCATCGCTGTATCGCGGCACGGAGTCTATTCGTAGTATCGTCCCAAGTGCGGATCTCCTCTCCGTGGAGGCACAAATGCCCGGGCACTCACGCCGAACCGATGAATCCTCCGCTGAAACCGACTTGGTCACCGCCGATCGGGGGACTGAGACCACGACCGACAACAGCTCGCTGCTCGACGAGTTTGGCGAGTGGTTGGGCACGACGCACAGCAGCGACGAAGAGCTCACTCCATTGCTCGACGCGGCCGGCGAAGAGGTCGCAACTCCGGACCCTCTGATGGTCTTTCCGGGCTACGAACAGGCCTGG
>CAYYHT010000832.1:0-3333 GCA_964471355.1 uncultured Enterobacteriaceae bacterium | reverse complement strand
CCGGCCCCCAGGCGCAGGTCTCGTTGGAAGAGCCCATGGCGAACTCGTCCATGTTGGTCCGGCCCACAATCACAGCGCCGGCATCACGCAGCCTCTCGATCACATGGGCGTCGTAGCTGCCCACATAGTCCGCAAGAATTCGAGAGCCGCAGGTGCAGGGCAGGCCCGTCTGGACGATGTTGTCTTTGACGGCGACCGGCACGCCCGCAAGGGGGCCCGGATCGGCTCCGGCAGCCACCATGGCGTCGACCTCGGCCGCTCGTGCTGAAGCCCCGTCGGCATCGACGGTGTGGAATGCATTGGTGGTTGAGCCACTGTCACGCGCTCGCTGCACAGCCGTCGCAGCCAGATCGACCGCATGCAACCTTCCACCGCGCACCGCTGCCGCGATCGCCAGCGCGTTCATGGCAGCACAACCGGCAGTGAGAATTCGCCGTCATGCAGAGCGGGAGCCGCTTGCAGCAGTGGACCCGGGTCGTTCGGCACGGCGCGATCGTCACGCAGCGGAGCCACGGGAATGTCGACTTGCTGCGCGCGCACCTCTGCGTCCGCGATGCGATCGATATAGCCGAGGATGGCTCCCAGGTCGGAAGTCAGCCGAGACACGTCGTTTTCATCGAGATCGAGTCGGGCCAAGCCAGCAACATGACGGACATCGTCCGCCGTGATCATCCCTTGCCGCCGCCGAACAGCCCGGCGATGTTCGCCATGAAGCCGCTCTGATCTTCGCCGGCCAGCGTCTGAAGTTCGCCCTTGTCGAGCAGCACCGCGCCACATTCGGGGCAGATCTCAATCTCGACACCGCGGAAGTGATGGGTATCCATCGCAGCACCGCACTTGCCGCAGCAGTTCCAGTGCAGCTTCTTGCGGTCTGCAATGGCCTGCACCGCGTCGGCGGCGTCTTGCTCCTTGCGCAGATTGGCCACCTTTTCCTGCTCGAGCTTCTTGAAGTAGTCGTCTTCGTTCGCCACAAGGCCTCCGTCGTTCACGAGGCCGTGCAGAATAACGCAGCCAGACCCCCATCGGAAGGGCCTGACGGGGACTGGTGAGTATAAGTGCGAGGACCTGACTTCCAGGCGTAGCGGATGTGGAGTTCGCCTTCGTTGAGGGTGACGGACTCGATGAGCTGATCGGGGGCTCGGCGGCGGTCGGACAGGGGCTTGGCGTGCCAGGCAGCTCGGATGCTGTCGCGGAAGGCGGCGAGGTCGATGGTGTCGGCGTCGGCGAGCGGCTTGGAGGCCGGGAGCAGGGCGAGGTCGATCTCGGCTTGCTCGCGCTGGCGGCGGAGCGAGTCCGCGACTGGGGCGATCTCTGCGGCGGTCATCGCACCGGAGGCGATGGCGACGGCGAGGTTGGTGAGCTGGGCCGTGATCTCTGCGATGCGGGCTTGGTGTCGGGAGCGGCGGTCGTCCAGCTCGGAGCTGGTGTCGTTGCGCAGGCGGTCGATGGTGTCCGAGACCAGGCTGCGCAGGGCCTCGTCGGTGAGCACGTCGGCTTCGAGGCGGTCGAGCACGAGCCGATCGACCTTGCCCACGCGTCCGTTGATGCCAGGGCAGGCCGAGCGGTTGTGCCAGCGGCGGGAGCAGCAGTAGTAGCGGAGCCAGCCCGAAGCGCTCTGGCCGCCTCGGTTGACCTTCATCGGCCCGCCGCAGCGACCGCAGCGCATGAACGGGCGGAACAGGCCGTGGGAGCCGGCGTTCAGCTCGCGGGTCTCGCGCGGGCGACGGTGGCGGGCCCGTCGAAGGAGCTGGGCCCTCTCCCACGTGGGAGTGTCGATGATGGCGTCGTGGTGGTCGGCGATGACCTCGTCCTCAGTGTCGTCGTGGCCGATGACGCAGACTCCGGTGTAGATGCGGCGGGCGATGACGCGACCGACGTGCTTCGACTGCCACAGGCCGGGGAGCAGCTTCTGGCGGTCGCCTCGGGAGGGTGGCGGAACGCCGTCTGAGGTGAGTCGGGCGGCGGTGGCGCGAAAGCCGAGCCCGCCGATGTAGAGGTCGAAGATGCGGCGCACGATGGGAGCCCGCGCGGGGTCGATGGCGAGGCGGAAGCGGTCGGTGTTGTTGATGCGCACGCGCTCGATGCGGTAGCCGAAGGGCGGGCTGCGGTAGGGCCACAGGCCGTTGCGCAGGGACTGCTGCTGGCCGCGACGGACGACCCGACCAAGCAGAAGGCTGTCGATCTCGGCGGTGGCGTCGTAGACCGCTTCCAAGAGCACGTTCGCGATGGGGTCGTCGGTGGTCGGTTGAACGAGGGCGACGAGCTTGACGCCTGCCTTCCGCATGGCGCGGCGGATGGCGATGGCGTCTTCGCGGTTGCGGGCCATGCGCTTGAAGTCGTAGACGTAGACGCGCTGCACCTCGGGTGTGCGCTTCACCCACTCCAGCAGGTCGAGCAGGCCGGTGCGGGCCTCGGTGCTGCGACCGCTGATGCCGCCGTCTTCGAACCAGCGCACGATGGTGGCGTTGTCGCGGATGGCCCGCTGGGTGATGTCGCGGCGCTGGGCTGGGAGCGACTGGTTCTTGCGCTCCTGCTTGCGAGTCGAGCAGCGGACGTAGGCTGCGGCGATGATTGGCGTGGTCATTGGGTGGCCTGGTGCAGTGCTCGGAGGAGATCGTCGGCGGTGAGCAGCGCGAGCCAGGGCTCAGCGGCGGGGGTGCCCTCGGCGGTGACGCGGTGGATTTCGGTGAGGAGCTGCGGTCGGCGGCGCGAGCGGCGTAGGCCTCGGCCGATGGCCCGGAGGCAGTGCTCCAGGGTGGCGCGGTCGTCTGTGGGCACGCCTTCCCAGCCGGGGGCGCTGCGGAGCCGGTTCCAGCCGGGCCGGGCGGGTTGGCGGGCGAGCGGGATGGTGGCGTGGTGCTTCACACTGCTGAACTTATCGGTCGGCAGGCGAAGGACCAATGTCGGGCGATTTGCCAGGAGTAATGTGGTACTTCCGTGCAAACCGGCGGGTCCGCGGTACTCCAGCCAGGCCCGAGCGGGTGGCCAGTCGAAGGTGCAGATGAAGCTGAGGCCGGCGGCGACGTCGTCCTCGACTTCTTGCTGGGTAAAGCGGCCGATGAGGGGTTGGGTGGTTGTGTCCATGTAGTAGTGTCACGCCGCCCTACGCCCACGTCCAGGCGTTGTGGACCCGAAGCGGGATGGTGACGGAAGATGACGCTGGGCACCAGGTCATCATCCTGCCGGGCGCTGGGGTGACAGACGTCCGACAGTCGAGCTGTCGATCGGCGGACACCCAACGATAGAAACGGCACTCTCGTCCGGCACGGATTCTGCTTTGCGAGCGGGCCGACGAACGCGCCGACTTCGCCTCGCCGACCCCTCCGAGGCCCG
>CAYYHT010000831.1:2914-3337 GCA_964471355.1 uncultured Enterobacteriaceae bacterium | reverse complement strand
CGTGCCGAGTTCGGTATCGAAGAACAAAGCGTGCGAGCACCGCGGCAGCCGGCCGAGCACCGGCCCGAACTTGCCATAGCACTCGTTATCGGCGTCGAGCAAGGGTCCGCAGCGGCGGGAATGAGAGCGATAGTGCCAGACTGATGTGCTCGGGTGGAGAGGCTCGGGCCGGAAAGGGCCTTTGAACTTCCTGTCCTCAACTGGAACTCGGTGGGGATGGGCACGCCGCCTCCTATCGCTGGCACGGGAGTTGCTGCTGCAATGAGCGCGGCCCCCGTTGCCCGGAGTTCCCAATGCTGTCCCTACTCGCTCTGCTCCTACTCGCTCCCGCCCGTGCGGATGGCCCAGACGCCGAGGTCGACTGGCTCGAGCAGGCCACGCCACACGACACCCGTCTCGGCCTGTTGGAGGGGCATGCGCTGA
>CAYYHT010000831.1:0-2904 GCA_964471355.1 uncultured Enterobacteriaceae bacterium | reverse complement strand
GTTGTTCTGGGGAGGCCGCAAGCAGGTCATCAACGTGGGCCTCTCTTCGGGAATCGCCGTCTCTCGTGATGCGGACGGCGTGCTCTTCAGCTCGTCGGGCGATCGGTACAGCAATCCGGGCTGGAGCTCACATCTGCGCTGGCGTTTCGACGCGGAGTCGCATGAATTCTATCCAGCGGAGAAGTGGACTACGGACCCCTGGCAGGCGGAGGTGGACGCCATGCAGCAGCACCTGGACCGCGGTGAGCAGACGGCCGCGGTGGCGATTCTGCGGGACCTTGACCTCGATCCCTCGGGTCACGGCCTCTCTTGGCATGCCGCACTCGTTGCGGGCATGTTCACCGAAGCGGCCCATCGGGAGGCCAAGCGGGCCTGGAGGGGGGGCCGCCCTGGCGCTGCTGCGGAGATAGCCCTGAATTGGGGTGAGTTCGCTCCCACGAACGGCGATGGCGAGGTGCTCGTGGAGTTCATTGAGCAGGTGAACGATCTGGCGTTCTTTCTCGATGAGGGAGGGCACCATGAGCGTGCGGCAAAGGTCTTGGGGCGAGTTGTCGAAGCTGCTCCCGACCGTACGGTGGCGTGGCTCAATCTCGCTGACGCGGAGTGGGCTCTGGACCAGCCCGAGAAGGCGCGCGGCCACTATGAGACCTACCTGGGACAGATGACGAAGGCGGGCAAGGAGGAGCGAATACCGGCTCGCGTTGGGCAGCGTATGAACCCGTGAATCCCGCCGACTACAGTCGGGCGGCCGCCTCGCGCAGATGACCCGGTACGTCGCTCGTGACCGGGACGCCATGACCGACGACGATGGCGCTCAGATCGTCGCGGTCGGCCTGTTCGAGCAGCCACTCCTTGAGCAGGCCGGCCTTGCCCCAAAGGAACAGGCGACCGAGGCGAGTCACTCCGAAGAATCCGGTGCTGGCCGTGATGTACCGGGCAATGAAGCCAGAAAAGCCGGGCAGATGCTCGCGCAGGTGGAACACGGTGTCGGCGCAGATCAACGCCGCCCCATCGCGCAAGGGAAGCTCGTAGATGTGCTCGAATGAGTCGTCGCCCGCGGGACTGTGGCAGGTGATGCCATGGGGACCGAGCACGTCCCACGCGAGTCCATCCACCGGCACCACCGCTTCGACCTGTTCACGCGCACCGGCGGGGCAGCACACCACCAGGTCGGGGTAGCGTTCGGTGTACACGGCGGCGTCGGCGCAGTGCATGCGGTTGGGCACGACGCGCACCGCTGGCCAGGTACGAGGATCACGACCGCAGCGCTAGTCACTCTTGGAGTCGCGGGAGGCCATCGTTCCCCGGGTGACCGAGGCCGCGGTTCCGGCGGGACCGTCACCGTCCCGGCGAGGGCCGAGATAGGCCCACAGGGGCGGGATGGCGGCGACGGCCGCCGCGGCGACCAGCGCCCACTCCCAGCCAGTGATCCAGCCGGTGAACCACGAGCCCAGCGGGATGCCGAAGAGGAACCCGCACAGCACGAGCATGTCAGCCTCGAAGTTCCGCATGCGATTCGTGCCCTCGGACCTGCCGAAGTAGAAGCGCTGCATGCGCCGCGCCGTGGTCTCGCCGCCGACGCTCAAGGCGCGCCCCTGTTCGAGAGCCTCGATGTCATCGATCATCGTGAGCACCGAGTCGTAGCGATCAGCGCGGTCCGGGGACAGCGAGCAGGCCAGGATGGCGTTGATCCCCGCGCCTTCGGCATCGAGCGGATCGAAACAACCGGCCTGGGACTGCGCGTGGATGGCGTCCACGGTGTCCCCCTGCACCGGCGGCCTTCCCGCTAGCATCTCGTAGAGCACGGCCCCGAGGGCATAGATGTCGGCGCGCTCATCGATCTCCACATCCCCGCGGATCTGCTCGGGCGCGGCGTACAGTGGTGTCCCCTTGAAGGCGCCATAGCGAGTGTGGGAGACCTCTGACGACGTGACGGTCAGCCCGTTGGGGGACTCGGCTTCGCCAATGAGCTTGGCGATGCCCCAGTCCACCAGGTGCACCTGTCCAAAGTCCCCGATCATGACGTTCTCGGGCTTGAGATCGCGGTGCAGAACCCTGAGGCTGTGGGCGAAGGCCACGGCGTAAGCGATCTGGGTGAAGGTCCGCAGCTTCCAGGCTCGGCTGACGGGGTCCTCGGCGAGCACGGCGGCCAGGGACTTTCCACGCAGCCGAACCATCGTGAAGTAGGGGCGGTCCTCGTCGTCGAAGCCCAGAGTGTGCACCGCGGGGATGTTCGGATGGGCCAGCTGGGCGGTGATCTGAGCCTCGCGGATCAACGCCTTGGTGCTCCGGACGTTGATGTGCTCGGCGCGGGGACGCTTCATGGCGACCCGCCGGCGAAGGTCGGCGTCGAAGACCTCCATCACCTCGCCGAGGCCGCCGCGCCCGAGGAGGCCGAGCTCGGCGTACTTGCCGGCCGTCGCTTCGGGAGAGGTTGCGTCGAGGTCGACGGGCTCGCCGTCCCATCCGGCGAAGGTCTGAGCCACAGCGTGCAGAACAGCCCGGTCTCCGATGGACATCAGGGCCCCAGGCGCGGCACTGTCAGTTTCATGGTGCCTCCGATAGGGCATCATACCGCATGATCATGCACGCGATGATATCGGTCGACCCGCGTCTTCTGGCGGACGGGGACTTGAGAGCATTCGCTCCCACCGAAGCCTGCCGTCGAAGACCTTCTTCTCGGACGTCTGGGGCGAGTATGAGATTGAGGAGCGCAGCATCCGCGACATCTCGACCCGTGGCTATCCACACCACATCGTTCCCTACAGCCGGCTCATGGCGGACCCGCACACCGAGATCGCGTCGGTGCTCGACTGGCTTGGCGAAGGTGAACTCGAGCCCGCTGTCGCCGCCGTCCGCCGCGACCTGCGCACCTTCGAGCGGCCCGAGGAGGCTCCTCCCGAC
>CAYYHT010000830.1:0-3376 GCA_964471355.1 uncultured Enterobacteriaceae bacterium | reverse complement strand
TTGGCCCTTTGAGTCGAACCGCCTGTGCATCGCCCGCCACGCCAACCTGAACCGGTCCGGCTGCTGGTGGGGCCGGCGGCGCTTTCTTGGTCACCTTGACGACCGGTGGTGGCGTGACGGCCGGTGTCTCGATCACCACCTGCTTCTTCACCACGACTGGAGGCGGCGCCTTCTTTGCGGGTGTCTTGGTGACCACCGGTTTCTCGACGGGCACCTCGGGTGGGTCTCGCTCTTCGGTTGGCACTTCTGGCGCGACCTCTGCTGGCGCCTGTACCGACAGAGCATCGGCGACTGCGTCATCTTCCGAGCCATCTGACAAGGCTCCCGCGAGAATGCCCATGCCCACACCGCCAACCACCACCGCAACCAGAGCCAGCCCGGCAGCTGCAACCCCGATGAACACGGCGACGTTGCTGGGGCCGCCGCTCTCGATGGGCGCCGCGGTCTCGTCGGTGACCTCAACCCGGTCGACGCCGATGGTGAATGTGGCTTTTGCAGGGTCAAGCTCGCCGATCACGGCCGAGTGCTCGCCGGAGAGCTCCTCCATGAGGATGCTGCCGGACAGTTCCGAGGGAACGGGCGGCCGCGACGCGATCAGCGGCGGAACGGCTGTCTCAGCCCAGTCGGCGAGCTCTGGCTCGGCGAATTTCTTGCCCAGCCGGACGGTCTGTTTCTTGAAGTCCTTGGCGGACGGCCGGTCCTCGGGCTCGTAGGCGAGGGTGCTCTGCAGGAAGAGGATGAGCGCGTCGTCGTCGATCACGGCACGGACGGCCTTGTCGACCTTGTCCATCTGCTTTTGGTGGCGCTTTTCGCTGGCGGACGTCTTGCCGAAGCTCTTGCCGACAATCAGCTCGTACAACACCACGCCCAGCGCATAGATGTCGCCGGCGTGGGAGTCGATGAAATCGAGGCGCTCGGGCGCCATGTACCCCATCGAGCCGAACACCAGATCGCGGGTCTCGGCCTCTCGGCCGCCGAAGTCGGCGCGGGCGACGCCAAAGTCCAGGACCTTGACCTCTCCAGCTGGCGTGAGCTGAATGTTCGCGGGCTTGATGTCTCGGTGCAGCAGCTTGAGCGGCTCGCCGTCTTGATTCGGTTTTGCGTAGGCCACGTTGAGTGCGGCGGCGACCTCTTCGACAATCCCCAGCGCGCAGCCGACCGGTATGACACCGCCGCGGATGAGGGTTCGAAGGTCGACCCCCTCGACGTACTCCATGACCACGGTCCAGCGGTCATTCAGGCGAACCAGGGCGTCGACCTGCACGATGGCGCGGTGGCGCAGCAAGCCCAAGATGCGCGCCTCGTCGCGCAGGCGCATGGCAATCTCGTTGCTGCCTTCCATGTCGGCGTTCAGCACTTTCAGGGCGACGCGCTTGGCAAAGCCGCCGGCTCCCTTCAACTCCGCCAGGTACACAGTCCCGAAGCCACCTTTTCCGAGGGCCTCGAGCACGTGGTATTCGCGTGCTGCTTCGCTCACGGGCCCATCCTACCGCGCAATGCACGGCTGTTGCACAACATCACGCCTTGCGGGGGGGAGCACGCAGCATTCCGACCGCCTGCAGGCTGTGCCGGTCCTTGGTGGATGTCGTCAAGATTCTCCGCTTCACCAGCGCGGCGAGCTGCAGCTTGACCTGGGGGGCGCTGGCTCCGTCGGCATAGGACAACAGCTCCTCGATGCCAAAGGGCTCTACTTGTTGGGCCACCCAGTTGACGAGCGGCTCGAGCTCCGGTTGCAGTGGCGGTGGCATGGCGGCCATCCGCTTCGGATGCGGGCGAAACGGTCGCCACAAGGTCACTGGAACCGACTTGACCACATGCCATCGGTCGAGCTTGGGCACCAGATTCGGGGCGCCGAACTCGGGGCTCCAAAGAAAGCGGACGGGCAGCGGGTGCCAGACCTGGGCATGGGACAGCAGAGCAGCCCACCACGAGAAGCTGCTGTTGGCCAGGATGATGCGCTCAAAGCGCTGCATCAACGCGAAGTCAGAGAGGACGTCGCCGGTGGAATAGACCGGATTCCAAGGCTTCAGGGCTGTCCGGATCTGCTCGTCGATGCCGACACCGAACACCACGACCTTTCCTGGATTCATCTGGTCGAGGCGGTCGGCGTACCAAGACGCGTCGAGCACTCCGCCGTGCCGCCAGTAGTCCCCGCGCCGGATGTGGATGGCGACGTCATCTGGAGCCGGACAAGGCAGGTCCTGAGGCCGCATCGCGAACCACTTCCGCAGGCGGTCGACGTGTGGCGCGTACCAATCGGCGATCTGGAAGAAACCATCAAGGACGATGCGTTGCTGCCGCGAGTCGGCGCGAAGCGCTGCGCGATCAAAGCCTTGCCCGTTCCAGTCTCCGCGCTCCCCGAGCACGAACCGGGTCTGCGGATGCAGATAGCTCGGGCCTGGGAGCGTCTGTGGCAGATCCACGAACGCATCGAGCACTTGAGGCAGCCCCACCTGGCCGCCGGTCATTCTGCGGGTGGCTTGCGAGCAGACCATGCCCACGCCGCGTTCCTCAGCCAACAGCCTGCCGATGGCGTACTGAAAGAGGTTGTTGCCAAACGCATTGCGGTAGCGGACCTCGATCACTGCAGACGCTCCAGCGAAGCAATTCCAGCGGCGAGTCCGATGCGCGGACTCCAGCCCAAGGAACGCATGGCGCTGCTGTCCAACAGCTTGCGGGGGGTCCCGTCGGGCTTGGATTCGTCCCACTCGACGGTGCCGCGGTAGCCGACGGACTCGGCGACCAGTGTGGCGAGGTCGCGAATGCGTATTTCTTCTGCCGAGCCGACATTGACGATGGGATGGCCGTGCACCGTGCCCAAAAGCGGTCGCCAGTCCGATGCGGGCAGGTCCAACAGCAGACGAATCGCCTGGGCGAGGTCGTCTGCATGCAGAAACTCACGAAGTGGAGAGCCCGAACCCCACAGGGTGACAGTGGGGGCCTCTCTGCGGCGAGCGTTGATCAACCGGTGGGCGAGGCCAGGGATGACGTGGCTGGTTGTCGGGTTCCAGTTGTCGTTGGGTCCGTACAGATTGCAGGGCATGAGCGCGAGGTAGTGCCGTCCGTGCTGCCGATTCATTGCGGCGCACAGTTCGATGCCGGCGATCTTCGCCACGGCGTAAGGGCGGTTGGTCCACTCAAGCGGCCCGGTGAGCAGGTGCTCGGGGCGCATCGGCTGCGGGCAATCTCGCGGGTAGACACAGGAGCTGCCCAAGAAGATCAGGCGCTCGATGCCCGCCTTGTGTGCGGCCCTCAGCGCGTTCACGCCGATCGCTAGATTGTCGCCGGCGAAGTCTGCCGGGGCGCTGGCGTTGGCGACGATGCCTCCCACCCGTGCCGCGCACAGGACGGCCACGTCGGGCTGCGCATCGGCCAG
>CAYYHT010000829.1:0-3392 GCA_964471355.1 uncultured Enterobacteriaceae bacterium | reverse complement strand
TGCACGCCCTGGGCAAGTGGCCAGCGCTCATCAGCACCTTCGGCCGCGACGGGGCCGGCGACCTGTACATGGGCGACTACGGAAAGGGTGCGGTCTACAAACTAAAGCCGGGCGAGTAGCTCGACCTAAAAGCCGGATTCCCAGCTTCCGTCCGAGACCCGCCACATGTGGCGAGAAGGTGAGCGACGACCGACACGGATGTTCTGGCTGATCTCGCTGTCGCCCTGCTTCATCTTGTCGGTGTGGTCGCCGCCGACGAGCTGCACCGACATCAGCGGGGTGTTGCCCACCAGCTTGCCGTCGATCCAGACCTGCGAGTCCATGGGCACCGACGTCAGCGTGACGGCGTAGGTGGGACCGGTGGGCTGGGTGACCGCCGGTTCTTTGGGAGGTGGCGCCGCCTTCTTCACCACGGGAGTGTCGGGCGCTTTGGCTGGAGTCTCGGTCTCGGGGGGCTTGTCCGGCGTGACCTCGGGCTCGGGTGGGGCAACCGCATCGCTCCCGGCTTCAGGGTCCTGTGAGCCGTCCGGTGGCGCGTCTGCGACCGCATCCGTCGCAGCTTCCGGACCATCAAGATCACCGGAGAGCTGACCGGCGACCTGACCATGAAGGCGTTTGGCTACCAGGCTGGCAGCGCCGCGGTGGACTACGAGTGGGGCGTCGGTGTCGGTGCCACCTGTGGCGGCATCGCCTGGCTGCAGTGTGACGAGGGCCTGTTCTGCAAGGACTGGATGGAGGGCGTGGCCGATGCGGCGGGCTCCTGCCACACCCGCACCTTCTGTGCATCGGACCGAAAGGCGCCGTCCGAGTGCAAGGACATCCCCCACATCATGGCGGTCGGGTACTGGGGCTGCGAGGACTACACCTGCACCTACAAGCTGGGCGCCAACCCGATGTGTGTCGACGCCAGCCGCGACTACGTCAGCCAGGACCCGAACCAGTGCAAGCTGGTTCGCTACACCTGCGAAGCCGGCAAGAGCTCGTTCTCGGACAGCTGCGGCTGCGGCTGCGAATAAGCTACTTGGTCAACACGGGGTTGTCGGGCATGTCCAGGCAGCGGTCGTTTCCAAACGCGACCACATCGTCGAAGTCGATGTGATCGGATGCAGCTTGGCCGTAGTAGGCCTTCCACACCAGCCCCTCGGGGTCGATCAGGAAGTCCGCCGGAATCATCGCCAGCGGGCCGTCGATGGTGAGCGACAGATAGCCGGCCAAGGCGCCGCGAATCGCCCGCAAGAATAGGCGCGGGTAGAACAGGCCAAACCAATTGGGCCGGACGCCGTAGATGTCGTACAGCAGCAGGTCGGGGTCGGTGATGATCGCAAAGGGTGGGTCGTCTTTGCCCACGTAGTTCGCGATGTTCTCGGGGGGGGACTGAAAGACCGTGATCATCAGGATGCCCTGGTCCTGAAACTCTTTGTAGCGAGCCCGAACCTCTTTGATGCGCAGGTTGCACAGGGGGCAGGACGCCCAGCGATGAAAGGCCAACCAGACCTTTTGGCCTCGGAAGTCCTCGAGGTTGATGGGCTCTCCTTTGAACGTCACGGCGTTGAAGCTGGGAGCGAGTTGACCGGCTGTGATGCTGCTCATTGGTGTGACTCTCGGTTCTGTGCGATGAGGAGGGAGCCCGTGGAGGGCCCTTCGGGTTGCTTGCGTGCAAAGGGCACGGTGAAGTGGAAGGTGCTGCCGACGCCGACTTCGCTCTCGACCCAGATTCGGCCGCCGTGCTGGGTGACGATCTCGCGGCAGATGGGCAGGCCCAAGCCGGTGCCGGTTGGGCGGTCGGTGAGTGTGTCGCCAACCTGGCGGAACTTGTCGAAGACAGCCTCGCGGTTGCCCGCGCTGATGCCGACCCCGGTGTCTTGAACCGAGAACTGCACCCCCCGCCTGCGGAGCTTGACGCGGACCGTGATGGAGCCCTGATCGGTGAACTTCACGGCGTTGGACAGCAGGTTGATCATCACCTGCAAGATGCGGTCGTGGTCTGCGTGGATGGGGGGCAGTGAGTCTGGCATTTGCACGTCTGCTTGCACGGTCGGCTTGGCTTCGAACAGCGCGCCAGTTGAGTCGAGCGCTCGCTTGACGATGCTGATGGCGTCTTGATCGGCGAACTTCCACTGCATCTGCCCCGACTCCATCTTGGTGATGTCGAGCACGTCGTTGATGAGGGAGGTCAGGCGCTGCCCTTCTTCTTGCACAATCTTGAGGTTCTGCCGTACGCGATCACGGGCGCGCACCGCCTTGGCATCGGACTCGGGAATGTGGTCATAGACCGACTTCTCGAGCTGGCCTTGAATCAGCTTGGTGAACCCGAGCACGCTGGTGAGTGGGGTGCGCATCTCGTGGGAGACGACGGCGATGAAGTCGCTCTTCATGCGGTCGATCTCTTTGTCCAGGGTCACGTCGCGGACCAGCACGACGGCTCCCCAGAGCATGTCCTGGATGAGGACCGGAGAGGCCGTCGCCTTCAAGATGCGACCTGGAAGTTCAATCTCTCCGACGTTCACTCTGCGTTCCTCAAAGCAGCCCTGCACCAAATCGACCAGCGGCTGCGGGAACGCATTGCCGACGATCGAGCCGGGGCGCACCTCATCGAGGTCGAGCAGTCTGGCCAAGGCCGAGTTCGCGAACTCCACATGCCCCGCCTCGCTCACCGCCACCAAGCCCTCGGAGAGGTTGTCGACGACCGTGCCCAGCTTGCCCAGGGCCGCCTCGGTCTCGGCCATCGAGCTGCCCAGCTCCAGATTCGCGCGGCTCAGCTTGGCGCGGGCCACTTCGCTGGTCGTGTACGCGCGGCCAATGCCCTGGCTCAGGGCGCGGGACTGCCACGCCAGCAGCGCGATGCCCGCGGGCACCAGGCCAAGGGTGACGCCGGTCTCGAGTGTGGACAGCTCGGCCAGCCGGACCCAGGCACCGGCGCCATGCAGGCCAATTGTGGCCACGGTCCACAGGGTGGCGACTCGACCGTCGCGTTCTCCGGATGCTGCGATGGCCACAACGGTGCACAGCAACACCGTCACCAGAAGCTGCAGCTCACCGGATTCGAGGCTCGTGAGGGCTGCCGCCACAATCAGAATGGCAAGCAGACCACCCCGCGCTGGCCAGTTGAATGTCCAGCGACCAAGCAAGGTACCGAGCGGGTGACCTAGGGACATGGACGGGCGGTGGCGTCGGACATCGGCCCCAGTCTACCAGCCGTCCGGTCGCGCCTTTGTTGGGACGCGGTGTCGAAGGGATGTGCTTCTTCGTCTCGCCCTCGCCCCCGTGTCGCCCTCGCCCCCTCCCTCGGCCTCACCTTCGAACCCATCGCAGCTGTACGAGGAGCTGCGCGAGGCGAGCTGCGGCGTGCTGGCCGCCGCAATGCAGAATAACCCCAAGCTGCAGCTCGCCGC
>CAYYHT010000828.1:0-3403 GCA_964471355.1 uncultured Enterobacteriaceae bacterium | reverse complement strand
ACGGTGCCGCCAGAGATGGCACGTTGCTGACCCATCGCCTCGACGACCCCAAAGGCATGGCCATCGCATTCGCAGCAACTGCGGGCCGGGCCTGGTCGACGACCGCACGCGACCAGTTGAACACCGCAGCGAGACGCCACGACTCCGCCCGCGCAGTCCGCATGGAGTACAACTTGGTGACCGCCGCGGGCGACGCACTGCTCGACGCCAATGCGCTCAAAGAGGATGACCCTCGAGCCCAGACCATCGCCGATGCGGCCTACAAGCCCACATCCCTCGCTGCTGCCCTCGAAGGCTGGCCGCAAGATCTCAAAGACCCGAGCTGGTCAGCACCGTCAGGCTACCGGTCCAACAAGGTGCTCGGCGCGGCCAAGGGAGTTGTGGCGTACAGCGACAGCACCCTGGGCAACGCAGTCCTCAAGATTGCCGCCAACCCCGACCTGTTGCCGCCGCCACTCGCGCAGCTGTACAACATCAGCGACGTGCCCCTGTTCCGCAACGCGGACGGCACCGAGGTCTTCCGACTGACCGGTGGGGCCATTCCTCTGTACGTGGCTCGCTACCGGTCCGATGACGAGCAAGTTCTGGGCTTGGCCCACACAGCAACAGGGGCTCTGCGCGCACTGCAGCGGGGACGCTAGCCGCCAGTCGCGCAAGAACTGTGCAAGCGGGAACTGCGCCCCCCATCGTGGGTCCAACCGCCCACCGCAATGCGACCTCCGTCCTTCGCCAATTTGATCAGCACGATTCCGTGGATCCTTATCTTGGGCGCCATCGGCCTGTTCAGCTGGTTTAGCAGCGCCGCCGGTCAGGCCACCCTCGATGCCATTCGTCCGAGTGCTGTGTGGATGGGCCGGAAGGTTGGCCTCACAACCGGACCTGTGGCTTGGACACCGAACGTGCGCGAGCCGCCTCCTGCGGCACTGCAGACCTTCTGGGACCTCGAGGTGCCCTTGCACGCACCGTACCGAATCTCATCTGGCTACGGATGGCGAGTCCACCCCGTCTATGGCAGTCGCAAGTTCCACAACGGCATCGACATGGCCGTACCCGTAGGAACCCTCATCTACGCACCCCAGAGCGGAAAGGTGACCAAGGTGGCCGAGAACCGTCGCAGCGGAAAGTTCATGACCGTGGACCATGGGCAAGGCGTACAGACCACCTACTGCCATCTCGATGTGACCGAAGTGCCCCGCGGCGAACACGTGGCTCACGGGCAAATTATCGCACGAAGCGGCAACACCGGCGCGTCCACGGGCCCCCATCTGCACTGGATCATCAAGGTCGATGGCCAGTCCATCGATCCTGCGGTGCTGCTCGAGGCCATCGCTCAAGGGGAATCTGCAGACTGATCGCTACTCGATGACGAGGTCCACGAAGTCGAGCAGCAGCTCCTCAAAGGCGATCTCGGCGTTGCGTACGGCCCGCAGGTTCAGCACGACCAGTACCTCGTTGGGCTCTTCGACCTCGATCAGTGAGGGGGCCGTCCCGTCCGCAATTCGCTTTGACATCGCCGCGGCCTGGCGACCCAGCCCCTCATAGGACGGCATCACCGCGAACAGCCCACCTGCCCGCACCATGTTGTCGGTGTCCACCAGCAGGGGAATACGCCGCCGATGGGTCTCGTCCGTGAGCGCCCGAAATGACTCACGGGTGAGGATTTCGCGATCGGGCCGCAACCACAGGGCATCGACCTCGGGGGTGATTTCGTGGAAGGCAGCCCTCACCTTTCGCGGGCTGTCCACGGACTTGACCACGACCTCGACCCCGACCGCCTTGGCTGCAGCGTAGATGCGGCCCATCTGCTCGTCGCTGGTCGACGGCCCACGCAGCACGCCAATCGACGAAACTTCCGGAAAGAAGCCCACGAACTGCGACAGGTAGATCTCGGGTTCGACGGTCATGTGGATGCCGGTCGTCTGGCCTCCTTCGATGCCGTACCGGCGAGGCTCAAGCACCGACGTGAAGACAATCGGCGTGTCTGGCAGCCCGTTCTTGACGGCGTAGGCAGCCTTGGCGCCGAGCGCGAACACCACCGCGGGGCTCTGTTCCCGAAGCTTGATGATCGCTGCATCCGCATCCGCTTGCCGGCCATGAAGATTCACGACCAGAGCGGGCTCGTCCAATGCCTCGAGGAAGGCCGGGACCGGGTCCACATATGGGCTCAGATCGTCAGACTGAACCACCGCGATGCGGGGAACGGCGGACGCTGTCATCGAGAACAGCAGCGCGGCAATGCACAGTGGGGTCTTCATTCTTTGAATAGTACGGGCTTTCGCTGGTTCTTGCGCACTTCGACGGACTGGCTCGAGTAGCCGTCGACCAGGACCAGATGAGTTCCCACACCCACTTTGAGCGAGAATGGAGTCACTTGGCCGGTCGTCTTGCCGTCAATGGTGATGGCCCGCCCTTTGACGGCAGAGTTGATCTGAAGGGTGCCAAACTCCGTCGCCACTGGCTCCTTTGGTGCAGGAGGCGTCGTCACCTCGGGCTCCACCTCGACCGGGACGATTGCGACTGGGTCAACGGGGCCGCCGTCATCGGTGCCAGCTGTCCCGGGGTCGTCCGCGGTTCCAGCCTCTGGCGGAGGCTTCACCGGCACCGTTGAGGCGGCCTTGCCGTCCGGCGGGCGGGAGACAGGAACAACCTTGGTCGGCGCATCGTCCGCTGCCGAAGGAATGGCCTCTGTCGACTCAGGGGCGTCGGTGCCCTGATCGCCCGCAACGGCAGGAGTCGTGGCGTCTGGAGGCGGCGGCGGCGGCGGGGCCTCGACAGAGCTGATGGTCGCAACCGGCTCGGGCGGTCCCGGGAACATGACTTCCCACTTCCACACCACCAAAGCCGTGAGCAATAGGATGGCGACGCCGCCGACCGCGAAGGTGGCGCCTGCCGCGGCTCCACCGGCAGCGATAATCGTCCGCGTGACGGTGGCCGAACCTTGAGAGGGCATCTCGCCGACGCCACTCATGGTGCCTGTGAACTCGGCCTGCGAAGGTGTTCCCGGAGCCGTGGTCGCCTCGGACATCGAATCGAGATCGAGCGGTCGGGCAAAGCCTTCCATCTTGGCCTGCACCGTCTCGATCAGCTCGGGCTCCACGTATCCGAGGAACCGGACCATCTCTTCCTGAGTCGACAGACCACCGAGAGGCGCAGCGAGGTTCTCGAGGTCTTTGGCAAACGCCTCAGCCGTCTGGTACCGATGACCCGGATCAGAAGCGAGGGCCTTTTCGTGCACGCTGCGCAGGAAATCCGGGTCCGGAAACTCGTCTGGGACTCGGCTGATCGTGGGAATGCGTCCAGCAATGAGCCGGTGCATGATCTGAACTTGGGACAAGCCGTGAAACGGCCCGTACCCCGTGAGCAGCTCGTGAAGGGTCAACCCCACTGCGAACAGATCGGCGCG
>CAYYHT010000827.1:0-3403 GCA_964471355.1 uncultured Enterobacteriaceae bacterium | reverse complement strand
TCGAGCGGGACACAGAAACCCTTCCGGAGAGCCCGCACGCGCGATTGAGGTCACCGCCAGAGTGCTGGACAGCACCGGCTCGTCACTCACAGAACAGACTCAATGGCTCGAGCGAGTCGTGGCCCCCCCCGCCCGCGACATGAGCGATACCACCCTTCTCCCCGGCGAAACGCGGACCCTACAGTTCTCATTCGCCGAACCGCCACCGTCAGGTGCCGCGACGATTCAGGTTCAGATCCGCTTCCACCGCTTCGACAACCTGCCCCACGTGGCCGCCGCCGTTCCACCAGAGATCCGCGACCGAGCCTTCGTGGAGATCGCGTCGCTCAGCACGCCTTGGCCTAGCCCCCACGACAAACCCGTATCAAAACCCTAGCAAAGCCAGTACAAACTATATACAGTCTGTTGGTCACCTGCACTGGAGTGCCACATGCGCATCTTGCTCGTTCAGCCCGCCCCGTTCGAAGACACGCGGCTCGGACTTGAGAACTCGTTCTGGCTCTCTGAGCCGGTCGCCCTCACCAGCGTCGCTGCTATGGTTCCCGACCACGAAGTCCGCGTCCTCGACATGCGTCTGGAGGAGCCACAGGCGCTGCCTCAGGCACTCGCTGAGTTCCGTCCGGACATCGTCGGCACGACAGCGATGACCACCGACGCCTACCAGGCCAAGGCCGTGCTGCGCCTGGCGCGCTCGGTCTGCCCCAACGCCATGACGGTCATCGGTGGGCACCACTGCACGATGATGCCCGAGTTCTACTACGAGCCCTTCGTCGACGTCATCGTGAAGGGAGAGGGCGAGGAGTGTTTCCGTGCGCTCGTCGACCAGTGGGACGCCAACCTCGCTGCGGGTCGCCCCCACGACACCGACTCCCTCGCCGAGATCAAGGGCACCGAGATTCGAACGTCAGACGGCAGCCAGGCGGTCAATTGCAAGCATCCCGACGCCAACATCGACACATTGCCGGCCCCCGCACGGCACCTGATCAGCCAGTACAAGGGCTCCTACTTCTACCTAGCCGCCCAGCCCATGGCGTCGATCTTCACCTCCCGAGGGTGCAGCTACGACTGCAACTTCTGCGCGATCTGGGAGTTCTACGACCGAAAGACTCGCTACCTGTCCGCATCGATCATCGTCGATCGCATGGAGGCCTGCGACGAGCCGTTCATCTTCTTCCTCGACGACAACTTCCTCACCCGGAAGGACCGCATCATCGAGCTGTGCGACGAGCTCGAGCGGCGCGGTGTGAAGAAGTACTGGATGACACAAGGTCGCACGGACTTCGTAGCGAAGCACCCCGACCTCATCGCCCGGCTGGCCAAGAACGGCATGATGGGCCTGCTGTCCGGCTACGAGTCCAACGACGAAGACGCGCTCGCTGCGCTGCGAAAGAAGAACACCCTCGACAACAACCTCGCGGCCGCCCGCATCCTGAAATCGAACGGCATCGTGAGCACGGGAATCTTCCTGGTGCGCCCTGACTTCTCGGAGTCCGACTTCGACGAGCTCTACGAGTACATCCTCGATCTCGGCGTGGCCGTACCGCTGGTCACGATGCTGACGCCGCTTCCCGGCACCGAGTTGTTCCGAGCCAAGCGAGACGACCTGCTCACCGAGGACTTCCGACTCTACGACCTGCTGCATCCCGTGGTGCCCACCAAGCTGCCCCGAAAGCGATTCTATGAGAAGTACGTCGAGTGGCAGCGCGTGAGCATCGTGTCGCGCCAGCGCTGGTTCACCTGGGCCACGGTCGCAAAGCGCTGGGACTTCTACGTGCGTGCCCTGCCGTCGCTCCCGGGTGCCATGCGGCGGCTGTTCCGGTACCAGCGCGTCATGTACGACGCCGACAACTACATGCGCGATGAGGCGGGAATCATTCCGCCAGACGTCACCATGGACAACGCACACGAGTTCACCGTTCAGCGCCGCAATACCCCCGCCGAGCTGGCCACAGCGGCCAAGTAGGAGATTCCCATGAGCTTCGATACCAAGGCATTTCTACGGGACCTGCGACACGAGGTCGAGACCCATCCAGCGGTGAACCACACCTTCCTGGGTCGGGTCGCCACCAATCCGTTCACCCGCGAGGACTACAAGGTCTTCGGCTGCCAGCACTACCCGCTGGTCGGCATGTTCACGACCTACATGGAGCGCCTGCTGCTGAACGGTCCGGACAGCGAGTCCAAGACCTGGCTCGCGAAGGTGCTCGTCGACGAGTACGGCGAGGGCAGCGACGGCAAGGACCACAGCACGCTGTACCGCGAGTACCTGACTGCCTGCGGCGTCGGCCCGGGAGAGGAGGATCAGGTGGTGCTCGACCACCGCGTCGTGCGCTTTGTGCGCGATCACCTCTGGGTCACCAGCCAGCAGCCGTTTCTAGTGGGCCTCGGCGCCCTCGGACCTGGACACGAGTGGGCCATTCCTCGAATGTTCGAGCTGATCATCGAGGGACAACGCCGCGCGGGCTTCACCGAAGAGGAGATCCTGTACTTCACCCTGCACACCGAACAGGACATCGAGCACGCCGAGTGGCTCGAGGAGGCCCTTGCACAGCTGATCACCACCTCCGAGCAAGCGGCGCAGGTCCGGAAAGGGGCACTGTTCAGCCTCGAGGCCAGAGGGCGATTCTGGGAGGGAGTGCAGGAGAGCGTAGTGCGCTGGCGCCAGCCGGAGATCGGCATGGACATCCCGGGCCGGGCTCGGCGATGGCTCGGCAGCCAACAGCCGCGCTTGGCTCAGATCAGCCGCTCCCTGGGCAGCCAGGCCGTGGTGTTCCGGCCCCAGGTCATGCATCTGAAGCAGCTCATTCCCGCATCCTGACGGGAGCGCCCGCACGCCCCAGCCGGGGAGGCCTCCAACACCCGCGCGAGCATGTAGATTGCCCGCCTGCTGTCAGCGTGGCAGCCATACTGACAGACCGGAAGCCCTGGCGAAGTCTTCCCAGCGCCAATCTCGCGGTTGAAAACGCCTATCCTTCACAGAGTCATCCGTTGAGCTTCTCCATGATCGCGTTCAGCTGATTGACCTCTGTCGCCGTCAACGGGGCGAGCTGCTCTCGTACCACCGCGAGCATCACTGGCATGGCCGCGTCAAGACGGGCTTTACCTTCCTCGGTCAGCGTCACCTCGACGACACGCTGGTCCTCCGCGCTCTTCCCGCGCGACACGAGCTCAGCCTTGACGAGACGCCCGACCATTTTCGTGGCCCCTCCCGTCGACAGCCGAAGGCCACCGGAAATGTCGGCCATTCGCGATCGGCCGCCCCGGTTCCGAAGGAGCATCAGCAGCTCCTTCTCTGACAGCGATAACGAACATCGCCGCCGCAGCGCGCCATCAACGGCGCCGCGCAACTTCACCGAGCTTGCCATGAGTTGAACGAAAGCAAGGGTAACGGCTGGCGGCTTCA
>CAYYHT010000826.1:0-3416 GCA_964471355.1 uncultured Enterobacteriaceae bacterium | reverse complement strand
CAGGACGAAGCGTTGCCCACGGTGGAACGATGGACTGGAAAGGCTTGGGAGCCCGCTGCCAACTTGCCCGATGCCCGGGGAGACCACACCGCGACGCTGCTCGACGATGGACGGGTGCTGGTCATCGGTGGATTTGTCGGCGAGGCGCAGCTGCGCACGGTCTATGCCTACAGCCCCGATGCCGACAGCTGGACCCAGCTGGCCGAGATGCCGTTTGGTCGCGGCGGCCACACGGCGACCCTGCTGCCCGATGGACGGGTGTTTGTGCACGGCGGAAGCACCGACTTCAACGCCCCCGGGCCGATGATCTTCGACCCCACCGCCGAGACCTGGACCAACTGGGACGACATCGACACCAACCCGCGCTTCGCCCACGGGGCGGCCCTGTTCGATGACACGGGCCGGGTACTGGTCGCCGGCGGACTGTACGAGGTCGACGATGGCACCCGCCGCGTGGCGGTCACACGAGACGGGCTGCGCTTTGACCCCGCGACCGAGAACTGGGACGACGCCACCCAGATGATCAACGCGCGTGCTTGGCATGCACAGGCCGCCATTCCCGGCGGTGTGGTCATGGTCGCCGGGGGCAGCTCATTGGCCGAGCCCACGCAAGGAGACAGCATCGACAGCGTCGAGGTGTTCCAAGGAGGAGAGTGGTCCTTGGCTGGCAACCTGACGACGCCACGCATGAATGCCCTGGGCGTAGGCACCGAGGTCGCCATGATTGTGATTGGAGGCGACACCACCGCCGAGTTCGCCAACAGCTCAGTCGACATCGTCGACCCGATTCGCAACGAGGTACTGCCCGGTGCCGACATGCCCACACGCCGCACCCGCGCCGCCGCAGCGGTGCTAGACAATGGCTCTATTCTTGTCGTCGGCGGCTGGGATGGCCTGTTCGCCCGAGACACAGCCGAGGTCTATAAGCCGGCCGGCAAGTACAAGTAGCGACGGCGCTCAGTACGTCCAGCCGGCAAACATCGGCGTCAGCTCGCCCACCGGCTTGTCGTCGACCCACGGCTGGTCGCTAAAGATGAAGATGGTGTTTCGGCCGGTGCCCGGGCGCTCGCCGGGTCCTTTGGGAGGCAGGGAGAAGGTCTCGATCTCGACCTGGCCGTAGTAGGTCTTGCCTGCAATCAGTGCGTACTCGGTCATATAGGCCGGAGCAGGGTGGTCCTTGAGCCAAGCCACTACCGGTGGCGGCGCGCCCTCGGCACTCTCAAACACGCGCTCGTGGGTCGGGGCGATGTGCGGACGCATCTTTCGCCAGAACAGCTCGGCACTCTGACTGTCCGAAGCGAGATCGAGGGTGCCCTCGGTGTTGTGCAGATGCTGGAACGATACCCACTTCCCTTCGGCGTCTTTGCTGCCGAGCACCACCTCGGCCCAGATGACCTTGCCCTCGGACTTTGGCCCCTTGACGGGCTCGCCATCGAGCGTGAACGACGCTTGTCCACTGGCCAGTTCTGCGAGAGATACGCGCTCCACGGGAGCCTCCTCGGGCGGGGTTGGTGGCGGCTGTTCCGGCTCGGCATCGGGCACTGGATCCGGCGCTGCCACAAGGGGCGTCGCCGGGCGGCAGGCCAACATCAACACAAGCACAGTCCACATGGCAGCAGCGTACCAAAGCCCGGGCGCGCTATGCTTCTTGCATGAAGCTGCTTCTCGGTGTCTCTGGCGGAATCGCCTGCTACAAAGCGTGTGACCTCACATCGGCCGCCATCAAGGCCGGACACGAGGTGCGCGTCGTCATGACTCCGTCTGCGCAGCGGTTCGTCGCTCCCCTCACCTTCGAGGCGCTGTCGATGAATCCCGTCATGACCGAGGTGTTCCACACCGGGCCGAGCGCCGATGGTGTCGGCAGCATCGACCATGTCAACTGGGCCAAGTGGGCCGATGTGGCCGCCATCGCACCGCTGACCGCCTCGACCCTGGGCAAGCTGGCCTGCGGAATCGCCGACAACGCCCTGACCACGGCCTGGCTGGCACTTCCCCCAGGCACACCCATCGTGCTCGCACCGGCCATGAACACCAGCATGTGGAACCACCCCATCGTGCAGCGCAACCTGGGTTGGCTCGAACAGACCGAGCTCTACACCTTCGCAAACCCGGTCAGCAAGCGGCTCGCCTGCGGCGATGTGGGTGTGGGCGGCCTGGCCGATGTGCCCGATATTCTGGCCGCCATCGAGAGCGTGGCCCCGTGACAGGACTGCTGCTGGCGGCCCTCGCCTCGGCCAATCCGTTGAGCGGCGAGCTGATGCAGATTCGCTGGGCCAACGACAGCAGCGCCGTCAGCATCGAGATGCGGCACAAACTGATCGACACGCGACGGGACCTGGGCACCGTCGAGCTGGCCTATACCTACGACTTCGAGTCTGGCCGGCGCGCGACCTACGCGCTGGACATCGACGTAGACGCCTATGCAGTCGAGCAGGTCGGAGGCCAGCTCGCTGCCGACTATGCGAGCTACGTCGAGCTGCCCGAGATCGATGCCTACGAGCGGTGGTCGGGCTCGCAGATCCCCAACGCTGGCAGCGGCATCATCAAGCCGTTGTGTGGCTACAACTCCGCCGAGATCCGTGTCACCGCCGGCACCGGACAATGGGCCCGGGGCAACTACTACCTGTCGATCCTGCCACCAGAACCGCCTCCGCCTCCCGAGCCCGCAGACCCCATCGCCGTGCCCGAGGCCGAGACAGTCGTGCAGGCCGACGCGGCGCCCGAACCCGCGCCTCCGCTCGACCCGAGCCTGCCTCCTCCAGAGCCACCCGAACCCCCGCCGCCACCGCCTGATCCCGAGGTCGTCCAGCTCATCAAGCGCGGGACCTTGCAGTGGGAGCACCATCGCTTCACCCCGGAAATCCAGACCGGCGGCTCCGACCCCAACGGTGCCATCGGCCTGTACTTCTCGCCGACCTGCAGCCGGGTCGTCTGGGTCAACGGCATCGGAACCGCCGAGACTGTGCTGCGGCTGATGCCAGCGGGACCCGAGATCGAGATCACCGCCCCCCGAGAGATCGCGAATCGGGCCCTGCCGCGGGTGGCCCTGGCACTCTCAAAGGAAGGATGGGCAGCTGGACGCCGAGGCATCGCCACCGAAGACCGGCCACAGAGCATCGTCTATGCGGGTCGGGGCTGGTCCTCTGCCGCCACCGAGGTCGCTCGCAGCGTGCCCGGCGGCGCCACCATTCAGCCCATGCACTTTCGCTCCAATGCCGACATCGTCATCGCCATCGGCCACTCCGCGCTGGAGTGAGTGCCTGTGGCTCTGCCTGTGGCTCAGACGACGGCGAGATGAGGGCGAGACGAAGCTCGCCCCTCCTTGGGGAGTGAGTGCCTGTGGCTTAGACGAGGGCGAGATGAGGGCGAGATGAGGGCGAGATGAGGGCGAGATGAGGGCGAGATGAGGGCGAGAT
>CAYYHT010000825.1:0-3417 GCA_964471355.1 uncultured Enterobacteriaceae bacterium | reverse complement strand
AACGCCTCGGTGGCGGCAATCAAGGTGGTGTGGTCGGTGAAGCAGCCCCCGTACGCTTCGGGGATCGAGATGCCGAACACACCCAGCTCGGCGAGCCCCGTCAGCACCGCCTCGGGAACCAGCAAGTCTTGGCGGTGAATCGCTTCGGCATGGGGAGTGATCTGGTCACGGGCAAAGCTGGCCAGTGCATCGGCGATGGCCGCCTGCTCCTCACCCAATGAAGAGGGACCGGTCGGGTCTCGGCGGACGGCGACTTGCTGTCCAAGGGCAGACAGCCGCTCGGTGGACAGCGCCGACAGGTCGAAATCTGGACTCGGCTCGCCCAGCCGAATCAGCCAGGTCTGCAGCTCGGCCTCGGCCAGCGCCTGGACCGTTTGGGCCAGCTGCGTCGCAAAGGAGCCTCGCTCGGATGCCCATGCCCAAGTGGCCTGCGCGGCCTCATGGCGAGCCAAGTGCTGCGCCAGGGCAAATGCCTCGGGCGCCACAGGGTCCATCTGTCGCCCGCCATCACTGGCGCTGGCGATGCGGTCAGTCACCGCATCGAGGGCTTGGCGGGCGGGCTGCATCAATCCCGCGTCCGCACCGTGCGTTCGAGCACATCGAGGCCCAGTCCCGTCGCCGCGATGTCGTCGTCGGTGAGCACTCCGGCGCGAATGCCGGCCAGCACATGCCACCACTCGGTGCCCACCACCGCCTTGTCGGCGAGTGCGCCCCCGTGAACCTCGGCCCCCGACCCCGCCAACGCTGCCCGGGCATAGACCGCCGTCAGGTTCAGAGCGGTCAGGGCAACATCTCGGGTTGGGGTCCACGCGCCTTGAATGGGCTCGATCTGCGCGGGATGCAGGATCCACTTCGCCGCATAGCCCAGGCGCCGGGCGTTCTGGGCATCACGGGCGGCGAGCTCAATGGCGGCCTGGTAGCGCGTGCCATCGGGGTCATCGGCCGAACGAAGCGGCAGCGTCGCTGTGACAGCGTCGACAGCGTCCTTTCCATAGGCGGCAGCGATGATGGGCAGCAGCTGCCGGGCGGCACCTTGGTCCTCGAGCCACGTGTCGGGGTCGACGAGGGCGCCGATGGTGCGGGCAAAGTCCCACGCGCCAAAGACGAGTGCCGACACCCCGTCAAGGGCGGCAATGCGCTCGGCATCGACGAACGCGCGGGGGGACTCGATGAGTACTTCAAGGGGAATCGTGCGGTCGCGGCCGGCACAGCGCTGCACCGTCTTGACCACTTCGATGACGTCGGCGACCTCGTCGACAGACTCGGTCTTGGGCAGCACAATGGCGTCGAGCCGGTCGCCAACACGGCCCACCACCTCGACCATGTCGTCCTCGAAGGTCTGCGTGCGCACATTGTTGGGCCGAAACGCTCGAACGCGGCTGCCAAAGTCCAGGGTCTCGAAGGCTTCAATCAGAAAGGACCGGGCCATCGGCTTGAGGTCGGGGTTGTCTGGACAGGCGTCTTCGAGGTCATAGAAGAAGAAATCGATCGGAAAGATGGCCGCCTTGCCCATCATGCGCAGGCTCTGGGCGCGCCCCTCGACCTCGGGATCACCGTCACCGCGCAGCTTGAACGCCGGAATGCTCATCTCGGCGCGGCGATGGTAGGGCACCTTGGCCCCTCGAATCATCTCGGGGACTTGGCTGTGGGTGCGTCGCACACGGGCGATCAGCGATCGGGCTGGGTCGAAATCAGTCATGTGTCCGGACCTTAGCCCGGATCGACCGTGGGCGCCACGTACAAGGTGGCACCTGACACACTACACTTTTCGCTCTATTCTATCCGAGCGCAGGGCCTACAGCGGCAGCATGCACACGAAGCCACCGCTCTGGAACGGCGCTCCACCACACCATCCCCAAGCTCCAATGTGGCTGGACGAGGTGTAGCCTGAACCGCTGTCAGACAGTGGCGTCGGGGTCTGCGCGAACGGCTGGCACCAGCTGTCACGGGTCGTCGAGACGTCCAGATCGAACTGCAGCGCGAGGCTATAGAAGTTGGTCGCCGTGGTCGTGTTCCAAGCTTGGTTCTTGGTGTGCCACCAGCACTCGTAGCCATCGACGGTGCCCTGGTAGTGGTACCCGGTCTCGGCGGCGGTGCAGCCGCCACCGTAATTGACGCCATTGCACGCGGTGCCCACCAGCCAGTCGTCGTAGGCCGGACCGCAGTCCGTCGGAACGCTATCGAAGTCGCCGTCGTCGGGGTCCACACATTCCGGGTCGGTGTCGTCCGACGAGTAGCCATCACCGTCTGCATCGGTGCCGTCCGCGAAGTCGCAGTTGAAGTCGACATCGTCGCCGAAGTTGTCGCTGGCGCCGGGGTGAATGCTGGCGTCGTTGTCGTTGCAGTCATCGCCACCGTAGGCGCGCTGTTTGTACCCATCGCCGTCCGCATCGTGAGGTGCATTGCTGGTGCAGCTCCAGACGTCGCCCACGTCGCTGCTGATTCCACTCGTCGAGCCGCTGTATGGGTCAAGGCTGATCATCGAGCCGCTGAAGTCGCCGTAGACGAGGGTCGCGTCGCCAAGCGGCGAGTCACAGATGCCATAGATGGTGTCGCCCACGTCGGCGGCAATCGACGCGCCCTCGCTGCGCGAGAAGTGCATGAGCTGTTGGCCGCTTCCAGACGAGACCCAGAACCCGCCAGTGGCGCTCGGCACCATGATGTGCGGGCTGTCAGGCAACGAGGCCAGCGTGGTCCACGTGTCCGAGCTGGGCACATAAGAGCGCAGCTCATCGTCGCCGCGGAACGTGGTGTACAGCGTCTCGTCACCCTCGAAGCGCACGGTATGGATGGCCTCGTTGGACAGGCCGCTGGCCAGCACCGTGGTCGAGCCGTCCGCCGGGTCGTACTCGGCGATTGTGTCGTACGAGGTGAGCAGCACCGTGTCGGTCTCGAAGTCGTACCAGAGTCCGTGGATGTTCGGGTAGCCGGTGGCCACGGTCTGCGAGCCCGCGCCGTCGGCGTCGACGTGCACCAATGCGCCCGTGCTGAACACCGAGACATACAGGCTGTTGTCGGGGGCCAACACCACGTCGATCATCTCGCCGAGTCCAGCAGCGGTCCAGACCACCTCGCCCGTTTCAACATTCACCGCCCACAGCTCGCCGCTGTACCGGTCCACGCCGTACACGGTGAATGGCGTAACGATGCCATCGCAGTCGTCATCGATGCCGTTGCCCGGAATCTCGTCTGCGCTCGGGTTGATGTCGGCGGCGCCATCGTCACAGTCGTTCGACGCAGCAGACCAGCCAGTCGAGGCCTCGCAGAACATAAGCGCGCCGTAGCTGAACCCATGGCCGTCGCCGTCGGCGTCGGGGTAGAAGGGCATCTGGTCGACTGCGTCGTCGTCGACAGCACCGTTGCAGTCGTCGTCAGCGCCATTGCACAGCTCGGCCGCGGCCGGATGCACATTGCCAT
>CAYYHT010000824.1:0-3426 GCA_964471355.1 uncultured Enterobacteriaceae bacterium | reverse complement strand
GAGTGGGTGACCCTGCGCCACGTGCTTTGCCACCGGGCGGGCATCCCAAGTCTGGGAGACGAGACCGACGTCCAAGCGCTGTTGGACTGGGACCATATTGTGGCCTCGGTCTGCGCGAGCCGGCCGACATCGAGGCGTCGTCGACTCGCCTACCACGCCATCAGCGGCGGATTTGTGCTCGGCGAAATCGTGCGCCGCGTGACGGGCAAAGACGTACGCCAAGTATTGCGCGAGGAGTTCTTGGATCCGCTCTCGTTCAAGACCATGAACTACGGTATCGAGCCTGCGCGCATGGGCGAGGTCGCCACCAACTACTTCACGGGACCCCCGATTCGGTTTCCGTTCAGTGTGGTGGCCAAGCGAGCACTGGGCGTTTCGTTCTCTGAGGCGGTCGACGCGAGCAACACCGAGGCCTGGAAGTCCAGCATTGTGCCCAGCGGAAACATCTACGCCACAGCCAATGAGCTGTCTCGCTTCTATGAGGTGCTGCTGCGAGAGGGGAAGCTCGACGGGGTGCGCATCATGGACAAGCGGACAGTCCGCCGCGCCCGCAACGAGACCGCCCACCTCGAGATGGACATGACCTTGGGCATGCCAATTCGCTACGGAGTGGGGCTGCAGCTCGGAAGCCGCTGGCTATCGGTATTCGGCATGGGTACCGAACGAGCATTTGGGCACCTAGGTTTCATCAACATCTACGGCTGGGCGGACCCTCAACGGGACATCTCGGTCGCTCTGTTGACGAGCGGAAAACCCCTGGTCGCAGAGCATCTGTGGCCGCTGTTTCGCCTGCTCAGGACGATCAACGCCGTGACCGCCTGATCCAAGCCACGCATCACGCGTCGAGCACACCGAACTTTGCAAGGCCTGGGTCGTCGAGCGCCGCCCATAGAAAGGGCCAGACCTTCTCGATCCAAGGGTAGTCCGACCGTCGTACGCCCCTGTCCAACAGGTGGTTTCGACCTCGTTTCGTCTCGTTGGCTTGGCAGTCGAGGGCAGCCACAATCAAGTCGAGCGTGCCGCCAAATCGATTGCGAAGCTTGGCCGACAGCGCGATCCATCGCTCCCGCTGTGCTTCGACCTTGGCCGGCTGACCCGAGTGCACGGCCACCAGCCCTTGCAGGACCGCGGTTCGGTACTGCTCCCCAATCGGAGCCTGCTCGGCGGTGACGCGAAAGATGCGAGCCTCATCGATGGTCTTCCGGCCGACATGCAGCCAAGCGAGCAGGGTCCAAGCACGGGCATTGTCAGAGGCCACCTCACGCCACGCAGCTTCGGCGCCATCGACGTCGCCCTGCCACAGCCGGGCCATGCCCAAGATGGCTCCGGTAGCGCGCGTATGAGGATGCGGCCCCGCCGTCAGGCGCTCGGAATAGGCCTCTACTGCGCGGGGCTCGTCAAAGTGCAGCAGCCAAACGAGCCGCTGGGACTGCCAGCGCACCCAGCCCGCCCAGGCCATCACTCCCGCGGCGAACAGCGCAAACGGAGTCGCCCAGGCTGTTCCACGGGCCAACAGCTCAATGGTCGGGGCCGCCAAGCCCAGGATCATGCACAGCACGGCAAGTCGACCTGCATGGCCCCACATGACCGCGCGAAAGCCATGGCGGCCGAACTGACGCTCGTCCTCGATCAGCACAATCGGCCCACCCTCGTTGCGTGCGCGCAGCTCCATGATGGCCCCCCCGCCCGCCGTCAGGCCCGTGCCAATGGCCACGACCGCAATGACTGGAGCTCCGGCCAGCAGCGGGTCTGCGGTGCCAACGAGCACCATCAGCAACCCAAGCGCCAACAGGATTCCGCCGAGCGGCAGCAGCACCAGCGACAGCGCAATCACAATCCAGGGAGTCACCCAACGCCGGCGCACCGTGACCGGTAGCCACTCGAGCGGAGCCGCCCCCTTGTGCAGGCCCGGACGCCGCTGCACAGCCAGCGGCACGTCATCGGCAGGAGGGGCAAAGGCATGGCCAGGCGCAGACGCAGACGCCAGCAATGGCGGCGAGCGGGTCAATCCCCCGATGGCGGCCATGTCCGTCGGACGATTGGCTCGGGCATCGTCGTACAGCCGCCACACCACCGGATAGGCGGCGGGGAGCCACTCATCTCCCTGCATCGGCTTGGTGAGTTGGGTCAGCAATGAGCGGGCAGTGTCGCCCTCACCCAAGGCCTGCTTCGCGACCGCCAGCATCAGCAGTCGCTCGTCCTGCATCTGTGGCGTGACTGGCGGCGCATTCGCAAGAATCTTCTCTACATCTGCGGCCCGCCCCTCTACCACTGCAAGATGGGCCAGAAGCGAGGCGTTGAGGTGTTTCTCAAGCGGACTCTGCGGTTCGAATTCCGAGACGAGAGTGACGGCTAGACTGCGGTCACCAGCTCCCATACGAAGCCGAGCCACGGGCAGCGCGGTGAGATCGATCGCTCCGGTCCAGCGCTCCTCATACAGCGACGTGGCCTGCTCGATTCGGCCCATGCGAAGCAACGCCTCAGCGGAGTAGGTGCGCGCGACGTCCCGCAGGTTGGCGGGGATAGCCCGATCCCCAGACAGCTCCTCGGACAGCTGTCTCGCACGCGAAAAGTCCCGATCCGCCAGTGCCTTGTGAGCGGACGAAATACGCCGGGCCATCCGTCGATTTCGACCGAGCATGATCTGCACAAGGCCAGTCGGCAGCACGAGCAATATGGCCATCAGCATCGCTGGAATGCTCTGGGTGCCAATGGGGGTGCCGAGAGCTATGCCCAGCAGCAGCAAGGTCACGAGTCCTTCAACCTGCTCGGAGCGATGGACGAAGTGCAGGGTGCTGCGATTCAGCCGCTCACCGCTCTGCAGCATCAAGTCGCCGTCGACACCGTTGCGCAGCTCGCGCACAAGTCGCGCCGACGCCAGCGTGCTCACAGCCACGCAGAGCGCGACCAGCGAGATGATGCTGACCGAGAGCCATGCCGGCGCGAACGCCCACACAAGACCCACGCCCACCATCTGCACCATCATGGACAGAATGCGATTCCAGCGTATCGCCCACTCGAAAGCGTTCATTCCTCGAAGAGTTGCTCCGCCTCAAGCGCAGCCACCGCTCCCTGGATAAGGTCGGACCGAGTGATGATGCCGACTGGGTTGTTGAGCTCGTTGACGACGGGCAGGCAGCCGATGTCGTGCTCGGCCATGATGCCCGCGGCGACGAGCAGATTGGTGTCAGCTGCGACTGTGAATGGGTCCGGGACGCGCAGCACATGGTCCGCCGTCAACTCACGTCCGCGATGCACATCGTCTTCGATGAGGTCACGCCAGGACAGCACGCCGTGCAGCTTGCCCTCATGCTCCACCACAATGTGGCGGATGCGATGCCGCATCATCAGTTCGAGAGCTTTGCTGGCTTGATCGTCCTTTTCGACGCTGATGACGGGGCTGACATCGGCGTGCTCACTGGTCAG
>CAYYHT010000823.1:0-3437 GCA_964471355.1 uncultured Enterobacteriaceae bacterium | reverse complement strand
GATACCTGGATCCATCTTGCCTCCCTGTCCATCTGCTCATCGGCCATGTGGGGCATCCCCTTGAAGATCCACGTTTTTTGGGGCGAGGGCTCAACTGTCGGCCAGTGCGTCCGACTGCGTTGCCATGAATGTGAACCAACTAAAAGCCTATCGATCGATGATGTCGGACCCCGTCCGGATGTCTGCCTACCGCCACGCCATCGCGCTGCGCTGCCCCGACAAGGTGGTGTGCGAGATTGGCGTTGGACTTGGCCCCCTGAGCCTGATGGCCCTCAAGGCTGGTGCCAAGAGGGTGTACGGCGTGGAGGTCGACCCAGAAGCACTCGAGATGGCGGTTCGCATCATGGCCGCGAATGGCTTCGGTCCTGACCGATTCATTCCCGTCTGCGGGCTTTCTACGCACGTATTCCTGCGAGAGAAGGTCGACGTCATCTTGTCCGAGACCCTCGACAGCGCGGGCATCGGCGAGAACACTGTGCACTTCATGGCCGATGCGCGGCAACGCCTGCTAAAGCCGGACGGCTGCTTCATCCCCGAAGGGCTCGACTGCTATCTGGCCCTGGCTTCGCCCAAGCTATACGCCGACAAGCTCGCGTACTGGATTGACGAGCTGAAGCGGCAGGACATGGACTACAGCCCGATCGAGGAGGAGCTCCGCCAAGTGCAGCACGCATTCGAGGTCAAGCCCGGTGAGCTGCTCAGCCCGTGGATTCGTTGGCAGCACATCGACTTCAACGACCCCGACTCTTTTGAACAGCGAACGAGCGTGGCGGCACAGGCCACAAGTGCTGGCACCGTCACAGGCTTTGCCACCGCCTTCGACGCGCGGCTGGCGCCAGGGGTGAACATTCGAACGTTCCCCAAAGACCCCGTCACGCACTGGGCCCAAGGCTTCTGCGCCTTCCCGGAGTCCCCCGTCACATGCGCCGTCGGCGACCTGGTCTTCATGGAGCTTCGAGTCGTGCCACACGGAACCCGTTGGGCGGCACTCAAGAAGAATGTGGTCTCGGGAGAAGCGGACGAAGTGCTGCGCTACATCGCCCATCGCGTGGCGGCCGTCGACGCCGAAGACGAGGGGATGTACGACCAGGACGAATCCATCCAGGTCGCGTAGCAGGCTGCGGTTCTGGCGATTAGCCTCGCCCCATGCTCACTCTGCTGTGTTTGCTCGCGTGCCCCAAACCCGCCCCGCCACCCGTGGCGGATCCGACTCCCGTGGCGCAGCCAACCGCACTCGAAGGCGGCTTAGAACCCATCGAGGTCATGGGCGGCGGCTTCGGAAGCCTCGGGGGCGGCCTCGGCGGCCTCGGCAGCCCATCACACCCGTCGATGGACCGCTCTGAGATCACCGTCGACCCCACGCAGCCGGCCGTCGTGCAGCTGGTTCAGACCGCCCTGCGCGGAGACACCGCGCTCGCTGTAGATGCCGACGCCACGGCGCTGCTCGCAAAGGCAGGGTGGCCAGCCGATGGCAATCCCAACGATCTGCACAGCGCCATCCGCGCGGACTGCATCGATGTCGTGTGGGCCGACGGAGACGGCTACTCGGCAGTCGCCGTGCCCCCAGCCATGACAGACGACACCCCCGAACAGGCCGCCATTCAAGACCAGGCCATCGCCATGCTGCAGGGCACGACCGAGGTCATCACCACCTGCACCATCGTGGTCCAAGAAGAGGAATGCTGGGGAGCCACCGAAGACGGCGAGGCGGGCTGCGAGACCATCGAAGATGAATACGAGGCCGCGTTGTTCTCGATCGCCTTGCGCGAGTCGGACGGAGCCTGGATGGCGGTTGGTTGGCGGAACTTCACGACCGAGAACCCGCTCGCACACTGACTCTAGCTGTCGCGCACCGCATGGGTAGCTTCGATGAGCCGGTCCGACAGGCTGTGAAGCATGTGCGCCAACAGCGGATTGGCCTTGCGCAGCTCGACGTCGAGGGCGCTCCAGTCCACCACTCTCACCTCGGCCGTCCCCTTGGCAGTCACGGTGGCGCTGCGCGGGGTCTTGGACAGCAGCGCCAGCTCTCCGATCACGTCGCCGACTTGGCGGGTAGCGATGACGCGACGGCCGCTGTCGTCGGTGACCGAGATCTCTAGCTCTCCCTCCAGAATCTGAAAGGCGGTGTTGCCCTCGTCGCCCTGGGAGAACAGGACTTCTCCGGGACGCAGCCACACGGTCTCGGATTCTTGGCCAAAGTCAGCGAGGGAGGACAGCTCGGCCAGCACCTGATGGAAGTCCGAGGGCCGCTCGGCCGGCTTGGGGCTGAGCATGGACAGACACAGGGCCTCGAGCTGCTCGGAGACATCGGCCCTCAACAGCGATGGCGGCCGCGGGCGTGCGCTGGCTTTTGCGAAGGCGAGCATCGTCGGGTTGCCATCGGTTCGGAATGGCAGCGAGCCGGTGAGCAGCTGGTACAGAAGCGTGCCCACCGCAAACACGTCGGCTGGGGGGCCGAGGTCGTCGCCATCCTCGACCAGCTGTTCCACCGACATGTACGCGGGGGTGCCAGCGCCGGTGCGTCCCTCGGGGGCGAGTCGATGCGGGTCTTCGTTGCCGGCCCGCAGGTAGGCAGTGTAGCGGTCGGTATCAAAGAAGCGGGCTGTGCCCCAATCGATGACCGACACCTGGCCATACCGCGCAAGCATGATGTTGTCGGGCTTGAGATCGAGGTGAAGCACACCCTTGTCGTGGGCGTTGGCCATTGTCTCCGAGACTCGGGTCACGATGCGCACCGCCTCGAAGACGGGCATCTCGTCGTCGGCCTGTTTCAGGGCCCCGATGCGGTCCTGCAGGCTCTGCCCATCGAGCAGCTGCATGGAGTAGGAGCTGCGCTCGCCCGACACGACGTCGTACACAGCCACGACCCCTGGATGGTCCAGATAGGCCAGAAGCCGTGCCTCGTGGATCAGGTGTTCCTGTTCACTGCGTCCCGGCTTGAGCGTTTCTTTGGTGGCGACCAGCCGTCTGAGGGTGCGGTCGAAGCTGCGGGTCACGCGGCCAAAGCCCCCTTCTCCGATCAGCTCAATCGCTCGGTATCGAGACCCCGATGTCGACTCATCGCCCATGCCCGCATCCTAGCCTGGGGGAGGCCGCAATCTGTGTCTCGAGTCAGCCCGGCGAGGGCTCGCGCTCAGCGTTCTGACTGCCCGAAGCCTGGGACCGAGCCAACCGCCGCCTGCTCCCCAACGCGATCACAACCGTCATGCCTGCCGACACGCCAGCAGCCACCGCCATCGCTTGGGCTCCGTACCCTAGGCGATTCGCGGCAGCAGCCGATTGAACGACCTCTGCGCGCCCAGGCAGCGTGGACAGCGTACGTGCCTTGCCCTCTGCGGCGCCGGACAGACTCAGTGCGCCGACCACAAGGCCGCTGGTGAGCATGCCCAGAACCTGTGGTGTACCGCGTTCTGAAGGCGCTGCGGAGCGGCTGGGAA
>CAYYHT010000822.1:0-3449 GCA_964471355.1 uncultured Enterobacteriaceae bacterium | reverse complement strand
ACATGCTGACCGTCAGCGCCGGAACCAGCGAGCTGGTGGGCGAGGTCGTCCAGACCACCGACAGCACCGTGCTGACCGATGGCATCTATACCCTGCAGAAGCCCGACTTCTTTACCCAAGTGCACGACCACACCATCGACGCATTCGATTGCCTCGTCAGCAGCGACGGCGGCAGCCGCATCGCCTACGCAAACTACGCCAGCCCGTCGGACGGCAACTACTCCAACCGCATGATGGGCCAGTGCAGCGGACCCGCAGACTCACACCTGGACCTCACCGCTGCAGATTCAGGCGGCAACCACGGCATCGACGGAGCACTGATGATGTCGTCGGCCCCCACCGGTGCCGATCCCGACGAGAACCTCGCCCTGCAGGTCAACTGGTACAGCGACATCCCAAGCCTGACCCTGTACACATCAACCGGCAACACCAGTCAGGTCAAGTTCGGCCGCACCGACACTTGGGTCTACAACGGCTACGGGCGCTCGGGACAGTCCCCGGGTCCCAACTACTGCTACACCGACTGCGGCCACACCAACAAGGTCAGCGACTTGTTCAAAGAGCGCCTGTGGCTGCGCTAGACCGCGAGGCTCGATGCCTTGGCTCTAGAACTGGAAGTAGATGAAGTCCGTGGTCGAGGCCCGGAAGAAGACAAAGCAGCACACCGCGATGACCGCCCAGCTCGTGGTCTGAAGCGGAAGCGCCCAGGGGCTGCCTTCGAGTCGGGGGGTGACCTGCTTCTCCCACGCGAGCTTGAAGCAGCTTGGGATGGCGCACAGCACGCAGACCGCCATCAGAGCGCTGGCGGCAACCCATTCGTCGGGACTCGCCGAGAACGGGTTGGTCGACAGGTGGCTGACGAGTCGATCGAAGTGGGTCTCGCGGAAGATCAGCCAGCCGAAGACCGTAAAGGCGAACATCAGCGCGATGGCGGCGACGTGGCCGGCCGACGAGTTGCGGATGGAGTCTGGGATTCGCTTCATGACCGGGCGGTACACCGAGATCAAACACGCGTGGTACGCCCCCCACAGCACAAAGGTCCAGGACGCGCCGTGCCACAGACCCGACAGCAGCATAGCGCCAAACGTCGCTTTGTATCGGCTTAATGCGCCACCTCGTGAGCCTCCGAGCGGGATGTAGAGGTAGTCGCGAATCCACGTCGAGAACGACACGTGCCAGCGCTTCCAGAAGTCCGACGGATTGGTGGCGATGTACGGGTTCTTGAAGTTCTCGATCAGCTCGATGCCCAGCATGCGCGCGATGCCGCGGGCGATGTCGGTATAGCCCGAGAAGTCCGCCAGGATCTGGATGGTGAAGCCGAGCGCACCCACCCAGATGAGGGGTCCGGCCGGGTCTTTGAGGATGAACACCTTATCCACATAGGGAGCGATGGTGTCGGCGATGCAGATCTTCTTGAACGCCCCCCACATGGCCAGGCCCAAGCCCGTTCGCATGGCGTCCCACACAAAGACGCGGTCGGCCTCGAACTGGGGAAGCAGCCGGCTGGCGCGTTCCACGGGGCCTGCGACCAACTGCGGAAAGAAGCTGACGAACACGACATAGTCGAGGAAGTCGCTGCGTGCCTCGAGCTGTCCCCGGTAGATGTCGATCGTGTAGGACATCGTCTGGAAGGTATAGAAGCTGATGCCCACCGGCAGGAACACACCCATCGTGTGCATGTTGGTCTCGAGGCCAAGCGCCGACATCGCCGTGATGACATTGGTGATGAAGAAGTCGACGTACTTGAAGTAGCCGAGCATGCCCAGGTTCACGCACATCGAGACGATGAGGTAGCGTCCCTTGTTCTGGGGATTGGCCTTCATGCCCAGGCCACACAGGTAGTCGCAGACAGCCGAGCCGTACAGCAGCAACAGGAACCACGGGTGGATCCAGCCATAGAAGATGGCGCTGACCACAGCCAGCAGCATGTTCTGTTTCCGGCGCTCGGCGAGGCCCCAGTACAAGCTGTAGACGATGGCGAAGAAGGCGAGGAACTCGGCCTGTACAAAGGTCATCGGGCGCCGCCCAATCCGCGCAGGGTCACTTCACTGACCTCGAGCACGCCGGTCGACGAGTTGAAGCGGAAGCAGGCTCGGCCCTTTCGCGCAGCCTCTGGTGGCGCAATGGCCCCCGAATCGGTCTGGGCCCATTCGGTGGCGGCCTTCCAGCTGGCCACGGTCTGGCGACGCAAGGGTCCGGGCTTTTCGCCCACATACTCGACCTCGAGGCGAGCCCCGACCGGTCGCCCACTCTTCATCTCGACCATGCGCGCACGCACGACGGCGCCCACATCGCCGGTGACGGGCAGGTAGGGCGTGCACAGCGCCGACCAGGTCTTGGGCACCGAGATGCCGTAGCGAAGCCCTTGGCTGCCATCGGAGAGCTCTGCCGCCTCGAAGGTCGCCTTGCCAGCGCTCTTGCCCACATGGCGGAAACCCGCGGATTTGGCACCGAGAGCGCTCAGATCAACAGTCCAGCTGCCTCCACTCGATGCCGCAAGCACATCGGCATTCGGAGCGGCCGGTCCGGCGGATTTCTTGGGTCCCTGACTCAGGTCCCAGGCGCTGGGACCCGACAGCAGCAGCGTCTTGACCAACACTGGAGCGCCATCGACCGCGTTCAGCAGACGCACCGTCAGTTGTTTGGTGCGGGCCGGCACCGGCTTGTTCAAGTCGATGGTGACCTGCGAGCCCGTGTACATGGCGGCACTGGCGGGACCTCGGTGGACCTCGACACCGTCGGCATCGACGGCGATCTCGACTCCTCGGCCCTTGCCATAGACCTCGAGCATCAGATCCAAAGTGGTGAAGCCAATCGGCCCTCCGACCTTCACCTTCCGGGTGAGCTCGAGCTCGCGTCCCGGTGGCAGCCACCACTCATCTCGGCGCCATGTGCTGCACAGAGGCTCGTCTGCATAGACCGGCGTCGCGGCCTTGCTGCCCACACCAGTCGCCGGGCGGAACTTCAGCTGGCCACCGGTCTGGCAGATCTCACCGGGCTCGACAGCCCCCGTGCACTCGATGGTCAGCGGCAGAACCTCGCCGTCCGTCGCCACCGAATACGGCGTGCAGTGCTCCTTGGTGTGCTGATAGCGAATCTTCATGGGCACCTGCCAGATGCCCATGCCTTCGCGCTCACCGACCCACTTGTAGCCCTCGACCGGCGCCGCCTCGGCCGATGCGGTGACAGTCACGCCCTTGATGCGTTCAGCGACCAAGGCTGCGACCGGTCGGTCCTGCGCCGCGTCGCGTCCCATAAAGAAGGCCGTCTGTGAGCCCTTGCCCAGGCCCAGCGTGGTCATGCGGAAGTAGGCGGCACTCTCGGAGTTGTCGATCTCAATCGCCCAAGGCCCCGTCGGCGCTTCTTTGTCTGCAGTGCCCCACAAGTGGTTGCCCGCGCGCTTGAACGCGACGCTCTGGCCGTTCACCACCAGCTTGGGCAAGCCGGCA
>CAYYHT010000821.1:0-3456 GCA_964471355.1 uncultured Enterobacteriaceae bacterium | reverse complement strand
GACCTTGGCTCCATCAACGGCCTCGGCTTGGTTGTTCGACAGGGTCACCCGCCCTCCCCGAGCTGTTGCCAAGCCCTCTGCGCTCGCTACGATCTCGGGATCGAGCCCAAAGCCATCAGGGTGCACCACCGTCACGTCCATGCCCTGCAGCGCGGCCGACATCAGCACCTGATTGGGGACCGCCGCCGGAAGCGCCTTGGGGTGCGGTGCCCAGGTAAGCACGACGGGCACCTCGCGCAGATCCGGTCCCAGGTGACCCATCCACGTCGCGGTGTCAGCCAGCCCTTGCAGCGGATGCCACAGTGCTGACTCGAGGTTCACCACTGGCTTGGAGGAGTACCTGCAGAAACCGTTGATCACCGGATCAGAACGGTCCTTGTCGCGGTCGGTCAGCCCAGCAAAGGCCCTGACGGCCAGGATGTCAGCGTACTGAGCCAAGACCGCCACGGCGTCGCGGATGTGCTCAGCGCGGTCGCCATCCATGACGGCTCCTTCCTCGAACTCCAACGCCCAGCTGTCCTTGCCTGGCTGCAGGACCAGCGGCTGCATGCCAAGAGCCCCTGCAGCCGCTTCGAGCGACGCACGTGTGCGCAGGGATGGGTTGAGGAACATCGCCGCGATGCGCATTCCATCGAACTTCCTAGGTGCCGTTCCCGCACGCAGCTGCAAGGCTCGCTGTGCCAGCTTGGCAATGCCGCCCGCACCGGGCTCGATGCCGTTGACAAAGTCCAGCATCAGGCCACCTCTTCGAGCAATACCTGGCCGGCCAGCAGCTCAGTGAGGGACTCGGCCAGCAAATCAACCGCATAGGCCGGCATCACCGCCGGCGGTGACAGCCGCAGCACATACGGATCGCCCGAGGTGCCAACCAGAAATCCGCGCTCAAGCAGGGCGTTGCGAATTGGCTTGGCCGGCTGGTCGAGCACCAGGCCAATCCAGGCGCCACACCCTCGAGTCTCGACGACTCCGGGCACGCGCAGCCTCGAGAGCATGCGCAGGCCCAGGGTGGTGCTGCGATCGAGCAGGCCTTCGTCCTCGATGATCTTCAGAGTGGCCAGCACAGCTGCACAGGCAAGTGGAGCGCCTCCGAAGGTCGTGCCATGTTCACCGGTGTTGATGGTCGCCGCCAGCTCGGAGCTCAGCAGCATGGCCGCCACGGGGAAGCCTCCGCCAAGGCCTTTGCCTACCGTCACCACATCGGGCTGTACCCCGACTCGGTGGCACGCCAACGGGGTGCCTGTTCGACCCATTCCAGACTGCACTTCATCGCAGATCAGCAATGAACCGTTGGCATGAGCCAGCCGTTGCACTCCCGCGAGCCAGTCCGATGGCGGGACGACGACTCCGGCGATGCCTTGAATGGGCTCGGCGATCACCGCAGCGACGGAAGAATCGAGTGCGTCGGCCAGCGCATCGAGGTCGCCATAGGGGACAAAACGCACATCGCCGTGCGTCGGGGAGTGTTGCTTGCGGTACTTGTGGGTCACGCCGAGCGCGCCCATGGTCCGGCCGTGAAAACCGCGCTCCATGGCGATGATCACCGGGCGGCCCGTGGCTTTGCGCACGACCTTGAGGGCGCCTTCGTTGGCCTCGGCTCCGCTGTTGACGAACCAAGCCACATCCATCTTTGTGAACGCGCACAGCTTGGCGGCGGCGCGAGTACGGACCGGAACGTTCGCCATCGTGGTGAAGAAGGACAACGTGCGGGCCTGCGTCGCCAGCGCGTCGACCCAGACAGGATGCCCCTGGCCGATCAGCGTGACCGCATGCCCACCATAGAAGTCCCAATAGGTTCGTCCGCCAGCATCCCAGACAAGAGCCCCCTCTCCAGAGACGAGGGTGATGGGTAGCTTTCCGGCGCCGACGGTATCGAGAAGTGTCATGGAATCTCCACTCATGGCGCACACGCAGGGACCATGAGGCCCTCCTGCTCTGGCAGCCCGAGGGCGAGGTTGAGGCATTGGATGGATTGGGCCGCGGCACCGCGACCCAGGTTGTCGATGGCCGAGATCACGGCCACGGTGTCGCCGTCTTGGTGCACAGCGATGTCGCAGAAGGCCGTTCCGCGCACCAAGCGCACCTCAGGGCTTGAGCGGCGAAGGCGAATCAGCGGTTCATCGGCATAGGCGTCCGCGAAGAGGGCAGCAGCATTCACGTCGCTGACGCGGACCAGCGTGGTCGCCAGAATGCCGCGGTCAATGGGCGCTGAAAGCGGGACGAACGCAACGTCAGGCGCTGCGCCCCACTGCCCGAGGAAGCCGCGGATCTCGGGCACGTGCTGGTGGGCGAGCACCTTGTAGGCCTTGAGGTTGGCAAAGCGCTCGGGATGGTGGGTGGCCGCTTTTGCGCCCGCACCCGATCCCGTGGAGCCCGTTGCGGCAACGACCTGCACGTGATCGGGCAGGACCCCGGCCGCTGCAAGGGGCGCCAACGCCAACCCGATGGCCGTTGCGAAGCACCCGGGAACGGCGATGCGCGTGGCCTCGTGCAGCTGCTCCCGATTCCACTCTGGCTGCCCATAGACCCAGCCCGATGCGTGCCTGTGGTCCCGGGAACAGTCGATGAGGATGGGGGCTCCGCCGAGCTGTGCAACCAAAGGAGCGGCGGCGCCATGAGGGGTCGCCAGCACCACAGCATCGAGGGAGGACAGTGCCGCGCAGTCCACGTCGGAGATGGCCAGTGCAGTCAGTCCATCCAAGGCGGGAATGACGTCCCCTAGCGGTTTGCCAGCAGCAGAGCGGGAGCAGGCTGCGGCGAGCTCAAGCTGTGGGTGCGCCAGAATCCAACGGCAGAGCTCTTGGCCGACATAGCCCGTGGCTCCAATCACGCCGATGCGCATCATGCGGACATCTCCAGCGGCATCGGCGTAGCCACAAGTGCGAGGCGGACTGCCGAAAGAACGATCTCGGCCAAGCGTTTGCCTTCTTTGCGCGCATTCGCCGCTGGAGCCCCTGCATGAGCAGAGATTGCGTCGTTTCCGGCGCTGTTGTCCGTCGCAGGACCCGTCACGACCGTGAGCTGATGGCCGAGCTGTTCAAGAATCGCGGCACCGCCGTAGGCACCCACCGGGTCATTGGCGGCGAGCACGACCGCGCGGGTCGCGTGCAGGATGTGCGGGTCTGCCATCACATCGCGGACGCCATATTCGCCGAGCAGGCCGTCTCCGAGCTCCGCCACAATGATGTCCGTCCCGACTCCAGCCGCCGCTAGGCACCCCCGCGCCGAGGGCACGACCAGCTCTCCGATGGTGCTGGGCAGTCCCGCGTCGGCAAAGGACACTGACCTCACAGCGCCGTGGTCCCGCATCTCAAGCGTGTCTCGCCGCAAGCTGACTCCGGTGAGCTTTGTCGCTCCGACACGCAGACCCTGGGCCGATAGTTCGCGAATGAGTTTGCAGGCGGCGGCTGTCTTGCCCGCGTGCATGCACGTGCCCACTAAGAGGACGACCGGCGGCAG
>CAYYHT010000820.1:0-3468 GCA_964471355.1 uncultured Enterobacteriaceae bacterium | reverse complement strand
GCCAAGATCGGCCAGACGGCGACGTTGGTCACTCGATTCCACGACGCCCAAGGCACCGCCGAGATCATCGACGACTGCACGGCCCGCATCACTGGTTTTAGCTACGACGGCACCGGCATTGACGTGCGCATCTACGGCGCGATCGGCGGGGACTACGACAACGGGCTGTCCATGACCGAGGACCTGCTCAAGTCCGGTGGCTACAACAACGTGACCCTCGATGCGACGCTCCCTGCGGGCAGTACCTGGGACGACGTCGATAGCTTGAGTGTGTGGTGCGTCACCGTGGGGGTCAGCTTCGCCGACGCGAGCTTCGCCCCGTAGTCGGCTGTCTCGCCATTCGTGATACAAGCGCCGCCCATGGCGTCCATTGCACTCGACGGTAGCTCTCTCGACCTCGAAGCGGTCTCGGCCGTGGCGTGGCACAACGCCCATGTCGAGCTGACCGACGATGCCCGAGTGGCCATGGAGCGCAGTCGAGCCTGGGTGGAACAGGCCGCGAGCGGTCAGCTGACCGACGCCGATGGCAAGCCGCTGACGGTCTACGGCGTGAACACCGGCTACGGCTCGCTGGCGCGGGTGAGGATCGGCGCTGGCGACATCAGCCGCCTGTCTTGGAACCTGGTGCGCAGTCACGCAGCGGGGGTGGGCCGGCCGGTCGAAGAACCTGTCGTGCGCGCGATGATGCTGCTGCGGGCCAACGCGCTGGCCAAGGGCGCGTCGGGCTGTCGGTCCGAGATCGTCGACACCTTGGGTGCGATGCTGAACGCCGGTCTCACGCCCGAGGTGCCGTCACAGGGCTCTTGCGGCTCATCGGGTGACCTAGCTCCCCTGTGTCACTTGGCGTTGGTGGTGTTCCGCGACGAGGCGGATGACCCTCGGGAATCGGGCGTCGCTTGGTTGATGGGAGAGCGCCTGGACGGCCGTGCTGCGATGGAACGGGCCGGCATTGAGCGCTTGGTTCCCGGCCCGAAAGATGGCTTGGCCATGAGCAATGGTGCCCAGCTCTCGACGGCCTATGCGGCGCTGGCGTGCTGGGACGCCGGTCGACTTGTGTTGGCCGCCGAGATCGCGGCGGCGCTGTCCTGGGAGGCGCTGCGCGGCGTGTCTCGGGCCTTGCATCCCGACGTGCATGCACTGCGGCCCTACCGCGGTGCCATCGCATGTGCAGCCAATCTGCGGCGCCTGCTCAAGGGGTCCGAGCTCGTCGACTCCCTGCCGGACAAGGTGCAAGATGCCTACTCGCTGCGCTGCACTCCGCAGGTGCTCGGAGCGGTGCGGGACGGCATTCGCTTTGCCAGCGAGCAGGTCAAGATCGAGCTCAACGCAGCGACCGACAATCCGCTGATTCTGTTGGACGCCGAAGACGTCAACAAGGCGTACTCGGCGGGCTTGTTCCACGGAGAGCCCGTCGGTTTGGCGTCCGACCACCTCAAGCTGTCGCTGTGTGAGCTGGGGTCGATCTCCGAGCGCCGGACCTACCGTCTGACCACAGGCAGCCTGTCAGCGCGTCTGCCTCCTCACCTGATTCGCGGCGATCGGCCGGGCATGGGCATGATGGTGCCACAGACGACTGCTGCGGCCTTGGTGTCCGAGAATCGCTCGTTGGCGTGGCCTGCGAGTGCCGATTCCATTCCTACGTGTGAAGACCAAGAGGACCACGTGGCCATGTCCACGACTGCTGCTCGCAGGGCCTCGGAAGTGCTCGGCAACTGCGTGAGTGTGGTGGCCATCGAGCTTCTGGCGGCGGCCCACGGGGTCTGGGCGCGCTTGGACGAGGAGCCCGACGTCAAGTTGGGAGAGGGGACCCGGGCTGCCCTACAGGCCATCGAAGAGGTGCTTGGCGGCCGGCGGCCCACGGTGGTGCCCAGCGAAGACATCGAGGCCCTGGACGAGGCACTGCGTGACGGACGCATCCTGCAGGCCGTCGAAGCGAAGATCGGCCGGCTGACTGGGGTGCTCGATGAATAGGCGGGTGCGCATTGACGGACGCACGCTGACGCCGGAAGGCTTGGCGCGTATCGCCGCCGGCGAGAATGCCGAGATCGAAGAGAACGCACGGCTGCGCATGGACAGCTCGGCACGTTGGTACCAGGCCGAAGGCGAGAGCCACGTGGTCCGCCGCAAGTGGCCGTTCCTGACCGAGGGAGACCGCACCGACGGGGCCATCGTGCGCACCTTTGTCTTGGGGCACTGCGCTGGCGTGGGCGAGCCCCTGTCCGAAGCGGTGACTCGCGCTTCAATGGCCGCTCGTGCCAACGTCTTGGCCACGGGGAACTCCGGGGCGCGCGCGGCCTGTGCCGTGCAGCTGCTGGGCATGCTCGAAGAGGGCCGCATTCCCGTCGTGCCCAGCAAGGGCTCGGTCGGAGCCGCCGGTGATCTAGCGCCTCTGGCACACATCCTGCGAGTGGCCTGCGGCTATGGCGGCAAGGTCTGGCAAGACGGCCGTCCGGTGCCTGCGGACTCGGTTCCCACTGAACTGCCCGATCTGCAGCCGTCCGAAAAAGAAGCGCTGTCGATGATCAATGGGGCCACGGTGACCGCCGCCATGGGGGCGCTCGCCTGTCACCTCGCGCGACAGCTGCTGACCACCGCCGAGGCCGCGGCGGCCCTGTCCTTCGATGTCGTGCGGGCCGACCTGCACTGCCTGTCTGCAGAGGCCCTTGGTGCCCGTCGGCACACCGGTGGCATTCAGGTCGCCAGCCGCATGCGCGCGCTGTTGGCTGGCAGCGAGTTGTGTGGCGAGGGCCGCAAGCCCGATCCCTTCTCGATCCGCTGCACGCCCGCTGTGCTGGGCACCGCCTGGGAAGTACTCGAGCACGCCGAACAGACCGTCGAGCGCGAGCTCAATGGCGCCTGCGACAACCCCCTGGTGCTGTCCGGCGGCCGGGTGGTCGAGGCCGGCAACTTCCACGGCGCTCCGGTGGCCTCGGCCATGGACCAGCTCAAGGTCGTGCTGACCCAGGTCGCAAGCATTGCCGAGCGGCGAATCTTCCGCATGAACTACGGACAGCTGTCGGGCCTGCCGAGCTTCCTGGTGGCGGGAACCGGCCTGAACAGCGGCCTGATGATCGCTCAGTACACCGCCGCCTCGCTGGTGAGTGAGTGCAAGGGCTGGTCGCACCCGGCATCTGTCGACTCGATTCCCACCGTGCAGCACCACGAAGATCACGTCAGCATGGGGCCGATCGCAGCGCGAGGCGCAATGCATGTGGCCGAAGCCTTGGCTCATGTGTTGGCGATCGAGCTGATGTGCGGAGCCCAGGCACTGGATCTGCAACGGGCAGCCGGACACGGTCCTGCTGGCCGCGGCAGCCAGGTCGCCTACAACCGCGTGCGTGAGCTTGTGGCCCGCTGGGACGACGACCAAGTGCTGTATCCAGACCTGCATCGCCTGGGAGCGGCAGTCCGAGAAGGGGCATTCGCTCGTCCCGAATAGGTCTCACGCCGTGTGTGCGCTGAGCTCAG
>CAYYHT010000819.1:0-3471 GCA_964471355.1 uncultured Enterobacteriaceae bacterium | reverse complement strand
ATGCGCTCGACTCGCCGGTGAACGGTATCAACGGCCCTTTGTACGTCTTCTGAAGACAGACGTGGGGCGGCGATGAACTCTGGCTCGTCGTCTTCGGTGGTGACGTACACACCATCGAGAACCAGGACGTGTAGGTGCACATTGAGGTTCAGAGACGAGCCGAAATACTGGTGGAAGCACACCGCCCCGATGGAGCCGGCGCGCTGACCGGTCGCGCGCCGGAGCAGGGCACGCACCACGCGCAGGAGAATGCCGAGCACGGCGGCCCGCAGCTTTGGGCGGCGGCCTGCCCAGATGCGCAGGGGGAACGGGAGCGACAAGACCCACTGGCGGACCGGCACAGCCGGGAGGACCAAGTCCACGAGATTCGCTGCAGTCTGAGCCATACGCCGGCCGCCGCATGACGGGCAGAAGCCGCGGCCCTTGCACGAGAAAGCCACGAGGCGGTTGATGTCGCAGTCGGCGCACCGCAGCCAAGTGAATCCGTACCGAGTGATGCCGCAGCACAGGTACGCGCGCAGCTCGCGCTCGACGTGCCTTGGCAGCGGTCGCTCGGCGGCCTCGGTGCGACGCAAGAGAAGAGCGTCCCTGGCGGGTTGGCGAGAGATGGTGCGCTTGGTTTGACGGTGGGTGGGAGCGGTGGGTTTGGTCCGACTGGGTGAGAGCGGTGGTGAAGAAGTCCTAACCTTCCAGCGGCAGAACGCACCGTTTGCAGAACTTCACGGATGCGGCGCCGGTCTACGGTTCGCGCACCCAGAGCGTGCCATTGAATGGGTTGACGCTATAGCCCTCGCCAGCTTCGAGCAGCACGGCCGGTTCGAAGACCGCCCCAGGAACCCTGGTGGTGGTCCAGGTTGTGGCTGCCTGCTCTCGCTCCAACAAGAAGAGTCCACCGGCTTGGGATTCCGGTGGTGGAGTCAGCGCCATCCGAATCGCACCCTTGTGGTCATCGACTGCCGCGGGGTGCGAGCCCGCCGGGATGGGCAGCGCGGTCCAAGGCTTCGTAGGGTCATCACGCCACACGGCCGCGTTCTCGCGTACACCGATCTCCACGGCCCCGTCCCGGGCGACAACTTGCGCTCCGGGCTGCTCCGAGATCCATGAGCGGCCCTGGTCAGTCGACATGTGCGTCGCTTCACCGAGGAGCCAGACGGTCGAGCCCTCGACGGCGAGACGCTCTTTGATCAGGTTCCGGCGGCCTGGAGCAGCCACCTCTCGCCAAGTCACCCCTCCATCGAGCGAGCGGCTCAACGCCTCTCCCATCACCCACAGCTCCGATCCATTGACGGCGACGAGCTGATCGAGGTGCGGCAGCAGAATCGGAACGGGAGCGCCCCAGGTCGCCCCATCGTCTCCAGAGGTGAGCAATGCGTAGTCACTGCCCGGGACGCTGCCGAGGGGCTGCTGAAGGAGCGCGAATGCCTTATCGTTCGCGGCGGAAAGGGCGATGATGCGGCCGGTGCCAGCGTACACGCGGGCGCCAGAGCCGTCAGACCATCGGTACAGCGCGGCCGAGTCTTGTGAACCGCGAAGCTCACCTCCGACGAGAACCGTTGAAGAGGCCAGACGGGCGATGGCCTTCCCGGTGAAGTCGGACGACGAAAGCGCGTGCTCGGTCCAGTTGGAGGAAGCCATCGACATACAACTCAGAAGCGCCACCGCCATAATCACGGCTGTTGCTCTTGCTCCTGCCCCTCGCGATCGCCAACGGCCCATTCCATCGTCCCCTCTCGCTCCATGCCCATCTTCGCATCCATGACGAACTCCTCGGCCTTCGCACCCGCCACGTCTGGAAACACGACGCCAATCTGGGCGAGCCCATCTGGGCTCAAAAGATCATCGAGGTCGGGTGTCGCCGAGATGAAGAGTAGGTCGGCGACAGGCAGTTCCCGAAGACCACCGTCGAGGTAGGCCTTCGGATGTGTGCCAAACGCGAACGCCTTGAAGCGGCCGCTGTCCTCTTCAAGGGCCGCGAACTTGGCGGGGTTGGCCATCAGCTCACGCTCGATCTCCAACTGCAGGTTGGTCCGGGTGGCGATGCACCACTTCTTTCCCTCTGCTGAGAGCTTTGGGTAGAGATCTTCACTGAAGCGCCTGCAGTATTTCTGGCCGTATCCAAGATAGTAGTCCGGCGGCGGTGGCGACCCGAGGTGGCGGCGGATGTTGTCGTCCACGCGCGCGTCGTAGTACTCGGGCGTGCCTAGCTTGTCTGGCGCCGGCTGTGGGAGGTCCATCACTGGCGCCTCCTCCATCATTACCGACTGTGCGTACTCCGCAGCGGCACCATTCCCCATCTCAATCTGCCGCTGGAGCTCGGGGTTGGCATAGGACTCCGGACCCTCCTGGCCGGCCTTCTGCAACCCTCCGCCGAATATTCCAGGCGGGTTCAGTTCTTGCTCCGAGGTGGGGTACCGGATCGATTGTGATCCCCGCGTCTCGTATTGCGACCCCATGAACGCCCCCAGGTATGTGAGCTCACGACATCATACTCCGCCTTGACAATGGCGTCACGAAGGCCGAGGTCACGGGTCTCGGATTCGTACCGGCCGGGTGGAAGAGACATCGGCGGATGGTACACCCACATCGTAATGCACTGCTTCTTCTGCTCACTCTCGCCCGATCGCATCGTGCACGCGTCCGAGCTCGCGTTCGCGATTCGGGACGGGTACGCCGTGACGCCGGGCCACACCTTGGTGATCCCGAAGCGACACTTCGACTCCTGGTTCGAGGCGACTCCAGAGGAACGGACGGCCATCTGGGATCTCGTCGCCGTCGTGAAGGCTGACCTCGACGAGCACTACTCGCCGGACGGCTTCAACATCGGCATCAATGTGGGCAGTGCTGCGGGCCGGACCGTGATGCACCTGCACGTACACATCATCCCGAGACACGCCGGGGACGTGGACGACCCGAGCGGCGGCGTGCGATTCGTCATCCCAGCGAAAGGCAACTGGAAGCGACCAGGCTTCATTCCCTCCCGTATTGGCCGACTACCGGTGTTGAGTGTTGGCGGCAGCGACCACTTCGCTCGCCACATCCGCCCCCTCTTCGAACGAGCCGCGGCGATCACCATCGTGGCCGCGTTCGCGCAGGGCAGCGGCATCGAGTTCCTCACCCAGGACATCGACTCCGCCCTGGGCCGGGGTGCTCACATTCGAGTCCTCACCGGCGACTACCTGAACATCACGCAGCAACGGGCACTGCAGCAGCTCCTGGACTGGTCAGTCATGGCCGGCGGCGACGAGGAGTCTGCTGCCAACGGGACATTCGAGGTCCGAGTCATCGAAACCAAGACGTTGAAGCGGGCCTTCCACCCCAAAGCTTGGCGCTTTGAGGGACCCGACTTCGGGGTTGTATTCATTGGAAGTTCCAACCTCTCCGAGTCCGCGCTGACGTTCGGTGTCTTGTCCCGCCGCTCTCACCCAGCTCCGTCTCACGGCGGATTCCCGGTGGATCAGTAGAGACGAGCAA
>CAYYHT010000818.1:0-3471 GCA_964471355.1 uncultured Enterobacteriaceae bacterium | reverse complement strand
CCCGACAGCACCGCCCCTTGGATGTAGGAGCCATCGGGAGCAAAGGAGCCCGAGATGAACAGGTCCTGCACGGGAATGTCGTAGCCGGCGAGCTGAAGCACCGTCGTCTGCGGACCCACCTTGAAGTACGGGTTGTCGCTCAGATCGGCCGTCGGGAAGGGAATGGTCGATGTGCATGGCGCTTGGGCAACCGGAGTCGTGTCGGCCTCGGCGACTGCACCCATCATCTGCACATTGGTGCCGTCCACGGTCTGCACTCCGATCAGCAAGCTGGTCAGGTACTCGGCGAGCAGCGGGCCGACGCCCTCTGGCTTCACGAAGCGTCCGCTGGCTACATCGAGGTTGAACGTCCGGTCCGGCAGGGCCGTGGCATCGGTCGCGCCCCCCACCTCAGATGTGGTGAAGGTCCACATGGGCGTGCCCGCGCAGTAGTCGACGACCACGTCGTAGTCCGTGCTGGGCGACAGAGGCTCATCGGGCGTGAACACCATGTGTGTGCCGTCGGTCTCGAGCGTACCGGGCACCTCTGACCCCGCTTCGAACAAGGTCACTGTCGCTGTCTCGTCCAGCTCGGTGAGCTTCGCCTCGACCGTCGTGCGGTGGTAGACGCCGGTGGCGCCAATTCCCGGGAACTCGCTGCCGGAGACGATCGTGACGGGGCAAGCAGGACCTGTAAACGTATCTGGCTCGCAGGCGCTCGGCGGATTGCATTGGCAACCGGTAAAGATGGCCGTGGTCGCAGCGCCGGCTGCGATCAGACCGGTGGTGACGATGATGCGGGACTTCGAAGCCAAGGGGAACTCCTAGGTGGGACCCGCAGTATAGAAGTCAGCGGGCCTGCACCTCGGAAACGTCTCCGCTGACCACCAGCCACCAGCCCATGGTCTCAAGCTGAGCCCACGCGTACAGCTTGCCCTGATCGATGCGATGCCCTGGCACGTCGCGCTGCACAGCACTGGCCACCGCGGGCACACCGAACATCGGCAGCGAGCCAGATACTCCCGGCTGGTCGCTGCGCAGCACCACTCGGGCCTCGTCGTCGAGCAGCCAAGTCGTGCCGACGCCGCGCAAGCGCGCCCCCTCCATCAAGGTATCGACCACGGTGTCGAAGGTGATCTCGATGCCCGCGACCCCGATGAACTCACGGTCCAGGCCGAACAAGGGCGCCGCACAGACCAACAACAGGCCCTGGCCATTGGCGTCTTCGTGCGGGCTCCCCCAGACTGGATGCCGGGCCGCTTTACCCAGCTCATACCAAGGGCGTTCTCGCGGGTCGAAGTCCACGGGGTAGGGACCATGGCCAGGATAGGAGACATGCGCGCCCTGCTCCAGCGCAATGTAGGCGCCGACAATCGGCGCGCCCTCTTGCACCAGGACCGCTTTGGCAGCGGCCGGTGCCAGGCCAAGCGCAGCGTCGCCACGGCTGGCCAAGAAGGTGCGCCGGAAGTGAGGTGCGAGCATGACCAGGCGGCCGATGTCGTCGCGCAGCGGATCGACGTCGACACCCGGCGCCATGCGGACCACCGGATGCGAGAAGCTCACCCCCTGTGAGTGTCCCTTGGCTTCGCGCAGGTCGGGCGGCGCGCGCTCGGGGTCCGGGAAGTCTAGATCGAAGTACAGGGGCCGGTCCTGCTCGGGCTGGGCATGCTCGAGGCTGTGCACTGCCACTTGGGACAGCCCGTGCAGCAGGCCTTGCAGGCGCATGAGCTCGCCATCGGCGGCCGCCGCTTGCCGGTTTACCTCAAGCATCACCTCGCCCAGGCGCTGCTGTCGAGCCTGGGCATTTTGTTCCTGCAGCGACACGAACAGAGCCGCACCGGTCGCAAGCGAGACACAGGTCAGGCCCAGCATCAGCATGGCCATGAGCGCCTTGTCCCGGTGCCGCCCCAGCGCGCGCACCGCAGACCGCCAGGCGTTGTCCGGGTTGGCGAAGGTGGGCTCTCCCTCGAGCCAGCGGCGCAGGTCGTTGGCCATAGCGCGCACATCTTCGTAGCGCTCGAGCTTCTCGAGGCGGGTGGCGCGCTCGGCGATCGCGACCAAATCCCCCGGCAGTGGCTGCCCGGGAATCGCGCGCATGGGCTCGAGATCGGCATCGCGCATGCGCAGAATCACCCGTCGGGGGTCGGGGTCGCGCAGCGCCGGCATCAGCGTCACGACCTCGCGCAGGATGACACCCAGCGAGAACTGGTCCGAGAACGAGTCGAGCTCACGATTCTTGCCCTGTGCCTGCTCGGGCGACATGTACTCAGGAGTGCCCTTGATGCGGCCTTCCTTGGTCTGCAGCGCCTTGGTCACGGCATCGAAGTCGATCTCGGTGATGGTCTTGTCGTCGGCGCCGATCTCTTTGGCCAAGCCCCAGTCCATCACGTAGACCTCGTGATGCTTGCCCAGCATGATGTTCGCAGGTTTGAGGTCTCGGTGAATAATGCCCTTGCTATGGGCATAGTGGACCGCATCGCACACGTTCAGGAACACCTCGATGCGGCGCGACAGCGTCAACACATCGCGGCTTCGCTCACCGCGCTCGACCCCCTGCAGGGTCTCGTCGAGCACGTCTTCGAGGGTGCGCCCCACCACCAGCTTCATCGCATAGGCCGGGGCTCCGTCCGCTCCTGGCTCGAGTGCATAGACCGGCACGATGTGCGGATGGTCGAGCATCGCGGTGATTCGCGCTTCCATGATGAAGCGTTCGAGCACCCCCGGTCGGCTGGCATGCCGGTCGTGAATGCGCTTGTACGCCACTTCGCGCTCAAGCTGCGTATCGCGAGCGCGCAGGACTTCGCCCATTCCGCCCTGACCCACACGCCCTTCGGGCTCGTACCGCTTCCCGCTCATCGGGCGCAGTCTACGACACCGTGGATGCCAGTGCGAAGAACGCGCCCTGTGGGTCGATTCCCTGAACGATTCGATCGCCCCCTGGCACGTCCATGGGCCCGTTTACGACCTTGCCACCCAGCTCGGTCACTCGGACCGCTGCGGCATCCACATCGTCGACCCGTGTGTAGTGCACCCACGCTGTCATGGGCATTTCGGCCGGCTTGTCGAAGATGCCTCCGATGTCGTGTGTCCCCGTGTTGAACAGCTGGTAGATGCCCATCGGCCCCATGTCCATGGCCTCGCCCTTTCCCCAGCCAAACAGCGCTGCATAGAAGGTCCAGGCTCCTTCAGCGTCGGTTGTTGCCAGCTCGTGCCAGGTAAACTCTTTGGCCACTGTCTTGCTGTCATGACCGGGTGTCGCTTCGAGATCTGCCGGCTCAAAGGCGGCAAACACACCGCCCTGCGGATCCATGACCGTCGCAAAGCGACCCACGTTGGGCATGTCGACGACGGGGCTCAGCACCTTGCCGCCCAGCTCGACCGCCTGGGTCAGGGTCTTGTTGGATCGAAGCCGAAAATGAAGCAACACCCCGCATTCTTGAGGAGAATTAGGATTATTTGGACTTTTGCGCAATTTTTAGTAGTATGAATATC
>CAYYHT010000817.1:2717-3483 GCA_964471355.1 uncultured Enterobacteriaceae bacterium | reverse complement strand
CTCGACGAGGGCCTCCGTTTCCCGGTGATGGACCGCAGTGATGCCGAAGGCCTCGGCCGCGACGACCCCGGGGCGCTGTTCCCTGAGCGGATCGAGACGGTCACCGACGACGACGGCGCCGAGGTGCGTCAGATCGGCGCCGCCTCCAAACCACCAGAGCGCGCCCCCTTCAAGCTCGAAGTAGCGGTAGTTGGCATGGACGGTCGGTGCCATGGGGTTGTGCGGATGCAGGACCAGACTGACTCCGGTGGCAAAGAACGCCGCTTCGTCCGGAATCGGCACGTCGTGCTTGCTGCGCATGGAGGCAACGGCCGCCGCTGGCAGAGTGCCGTGCACAGCCGAGACGTTGACTCCGGCCTTTTCGAACACGGTGCCGTCTTGAAGCACCCGTGAGCGCCCCCCACCCCCACCGGGGCGGTCCCAGCTGTCCTCGCGAAAGGTGCCGGTGCTGTCGATTGCCTCCATCGCGGCGCAGATGCTGTCCTGGGCCGTCGACACCATGTTGTGCATGTCTTGTCGCATGCGTGCGATGCTACGCGGGATGACCGGCGGAACCAAGGACGACGACACCTGGAGCGATGCTGGCGACACGACCGACTTCACCGACGAGGTGGCTGACGATCTGCGCCTGGATGCGCCGCTTGCAGACGGGCCACTGCACCCGTTCGACGTCGTGGCCGAGAACCGCTTTGTCGACCCCCAGACCATCGGAAAGGGCGGTATCGGTCGTGTCTCGGCGGTGTTCGATCCGCGCTTGGGGCGGCAG
>CAYYHT010000817.1:0-2707 GCA_964471355.1 uncultured Enterobacteriaceae bacterium | reverse complement strand
CGGTTCGTTCGTGAGGCACGGGTGACGGCGCAGCTCGAGCACCCGGGCATCGTGCCGGTTCACGACGCGGGTCGTCGCGGCGACGGCACGTGGTGGTACACGATGAAGTACGTGCGCGGACGCTCTCTGTCCGAAGCACTTGCCGCGTGTGACTCCCTCGAGGAGAGGCTGGCGCTGCTGCCGCGCTTTGCGGACGTCTGCAATGCGATGGCCTATGCCCACAGCCGCGGGGTGTTTCACCGCGACCTCAAGCCGGCAAACATCATGGTCGGTGAGTTCGGCGAGACGCTGGTGGTCGATTGGGGTTTGGCCAAGATCACAGCGGACGCAGGGGACAGCTTCGAGGTCACCGAGGACACCACCAGCATCCTTTCCTCGGGCCAGTCCGCCAGCGAGACCATGACCGGAACGGTGGTTGGAACGCCCTCTTATATGAGCCCCGAACAGGCATATGGGCGCGTTCGCAAGGTTGACGCCCGCAGCGATGTCTGGGGCCTTGGCGCCATCCTCTATGAAATTCTGACGGGCAAGCCGCCGTTTTACGGCAAGAGCTCGCTCTTGGTCCTTGAGCAAGTCCGCAAGGACGCGGTGCCGGCGGTTCGGGAGCTGGAAGAGCACGCACCCCAGCCCCTGGCTGCGGTCTGTGAGAAGGCTCTGCAGCGCAACCGCAAGCACCGGTACAAGAGTGCTGAGGCGCTGGCCCAGGACATCGACGCCTACTTGGCCGGCGCACTGGTCCAGGCCTATGAGTACTCCTTTGCTGAACAGCTTGCCCTGTGGGTGCGACGCAATCGTGCGGCGGTGTCGGTCGGGGTGCTGGCGGCGGTACTGGGCGTTGGCCTGGTGGGCTACGGGTACCGCGAAACCGCTCGTGATCGCGATCGAGCTGTTGCGGCCGAAGGATTGACTGCACAGACGCTGTCCCATTCCTTTGCAGAGACAGCTCGCGAGGCAGCGATCTCGAGTCCTGCGGAAGCGGCCGTGTATGCGGCGGGAGCCCTCGAGCGTGCAGAGTCTCCCGAGGCGCGCGGGGTCCTTGCGGGCGTCATGGGGTCGTGGCATCCAAACCTGTTGTTGAGCTGGCCAGCGCCACAGGGGTGTGAGGGCATCGCCGCCTCCCCATGGGGAGATGGCGTCGCCTGCGCGGGACTCGATGGTGTGCGTTTGTACGGTCTCGATGGGGCAGTCAAATGGCATCGTCCGGGGGCGATGAGGGCCGTGGCCTTCAGCCCCCATGGCGAGTGGCTACTTGCTGGTGGTGACCACGGCACCGTGTTGTTGACGGCCCAGAGCGGCGACCAGCTGAATGGTTGGCCGATGACCAAGGCGCAGTCCGTGTCCTTTACGCCAGATGGCCGCTTGGTGACAATGATTCAGACGCGTCTGAAGGTGTTCGAACGCACGGAGGTCGAGCCGGTCGCGATTTCGGCTTGCGGCAAGGACAACGGCGTCGATGCAGAGTTTTCACCGGACGGATCGACCATTGCGGTGGGCTGCCGTGACGGGTTGGTGCGACTGCTCGATGGCACCACGCTGGAGCTGCTCCGAGAACTGGGACCCACCGAGATTGCGGTCGAGGATGTGGCGTGGTCGCCGGACGGCAAGCACTTGTTGGTGGGCACGCTGAACAGCACCGCTGTGATCTGGGACATCGAGAACGGAGTCGTCGCGCACGAGCTGCGCGGACACAACGCTCCCGCACGTCATGTGGCCTGGTCCCCGCGAGGTGATCTGGTCGCCACCGGGGGCGAAGACCGGACCGTGCGGCTGTGGGACCCCATCACCGGCGAGCTCAGGGAGACGTTGCCCGCCCATGGACTGTCCCCGGTGATGGCCTTTTCTCCGGATGGAGGCACGATGCACACGGGCAGTCCGGCACAAGAAGACATGCGCGCATGGGCGCTCCCGCCGGTCTGGAACCGCGTGCTCCGCTCGAAAGATGGACTGTCCACCGCAGCCACGAGTTCGCTGGGTCAGGTCGCGACCTTGGGGGGCTTGGGCTGGCTGACAGCCTGGGATGGGCGCACCGGCAAGATCCTGGCCCAGCACCGGCCCTCTGAGCGCACGTTGATGGACGGCCGGTTCAGTCCCGATGGCCGACGATTTGTGCACACGACCTTCGAGAAACAGCTGCTGGTCTGGGAGACCGTGGGCTGGACGCTCAGCCGCCGCGTGGACTTGGTCAGCGCAATGCGTGATGTCGTCTTCGTGCGAGGCGGGTCGGAGCTGCTGACCTACAGCTATGACCACAAGATTCGTCGCTGGGATGCCGAGACCCTGGTCGAGATCGGAACCATCGCCCCTCCTGAAGGAGCCGTGTGGCAAGCGGTCGACGCCGGGGGCAGCCTGTGGGCTCTGACGGATACCAACGACAAAGTCTGGATCTACGACGCCGCGACCGAGCCCCCCACGCCGCTGTACAGCCACACCCCGCAGCTTCCATTGGGGGCCGTTGCGCTGTCCCCAGACGACCGGTGGATGGCGATTGGCCTCGAAGATCAACCGGTCCACTTGTACGAGGCCAAGACGGCTGAGGCCGTTCGCACGTTGACAGGTCACACCCACCGCCTGGCCGCGATGCTCTTCCTTCCCGATGGCAGCTTGGCGACCGGCGGCCTGGACCGAACCGTGCGCATCTGGAATCCCGACACCGGTGTGACGCTCGCGGTGCTGCAGGGCCACGGTCATCGGGTCTCGGACCTGGCGC
>CAYYHT010000816.1:0-3486 GCA_964471355.1 uncultured Enterobacteriaceae bacterium | reverse complement strand
CTACATGCCTCCTGAACAGGTCTTGGGACGCAGCGACCTGCAGGGGCCGCACACCGACGTCTATGCCCTCGGAGCCATGCTCTACGAGGTGCTCGGTGGGCTTCCCCCATGCGACGACGGCGAGTCTGAAGACATCGACGACATCATGGCCCGCACCATCACGGGCGAGATCGACCCACTGCCGGAAAACCAAGAGATTCCCGAATCCCTGAACAAGATCGCCATGAAGGCCCTGGCCCAAGAGCCCCACAACCGGTACGCGACGGCCAAAGAGTTCGCCAACGAGCTCAACGACTACCTCGAGGGGGCCAAGCGCCGACAGCGAGCCCTCGAGCTGCTTGAACAAGCCACATCCAAGAGCGCCAATAGTGTGCGGCTGCGCAAGCGGGCGGATGCGATTCGAGAGTCCGCTCTCGAGATCGACGACGAAGAAGAGCTCGAGCCCATGCCGGTCGTCTGGAAGCGCGAAGAGCAGGCCTCGCGCCTCGACCACGGCGCTGACACCCTCGACGTGGTGGTCACGCAGCTGGCAAGCGCGGCCCTCGCACAGTTCCCGGACCTACCACAGGCCCACGAGCTGCTGTCCGAGCACTACAGCCGCGCGCATTCCATCGCAGAATCCAGGGGCAACAACAGCGCGGCTGAGCGAAACCGCATGTTGCTCAATGCTCACGATACCGGGCGCTTCGCCGGCTACCTCAAAGGGGACGGCGCCGTCAGTCTGGTCACCGAACCCGCCGGGGCCCAGGTCGAAATCTTCCGCTATGTCGAGACCGAGCGGCGCTTTGTCGCCGAGGCCTACCGTACGGGCGCGCTGACCACGCCCATCGCCTCGCATCCCCTGCCGATGGGCAGCTACCTGCTGGTAATCAGCCATCCTGAGCGCCGCACGGTTCGCTACCCAGTGCAGATCGGCCGCGAGCAGCACTGGGACGGCATTCCCCCTGGCGAGACCGAGCCGCAAGCCATCTATCTTCCGCTGCCCGAAGAACTGACGGACAGCGAAGTCTACGTGCCCTCCGGGTGGATGATCTACGGCGCCGAAGACCAGCCGGGCAGCCTCAAACGCGGCCGAGCGTGGGTCGACGGCTTCGTCATCATGCGGCACCCCACCAAGCATCGGGACTACTTGGGCTTCATCGAGAGCTTGGTCAAGCTGGGCCGCGAAGACGATGCCAACCGATTCGCGCCACAGACCGCCGGCCTGCAGGGCAGCGCGGGCCTGCTGGTCTATGAGCGGGACCGCCACAACCAGTTCGCACTGGCCGAGGGCTGGTCACCCGACGCTCCCGTCATGCTGGTGAATTGGCACGCGGCGCGAGCCTTCGCCATGCACCGCACCATCGACGAAGGCCAGCGCTGGCGGCTGCCCCACGAGCTCGAGTGGGCCAAGGCCGCCCGCGGCGTGGACGGCCGCCCTTATCCGTGGGGAACGGCCCTCGACCCATCTTGGTGCGCCATGCGCGAGAGCGCAGACTGGCCCGGCTACGTCGACACCTTCCGCGACGACGAGAGCCCGTATGGGGTTCAGGGCCTGGGCGGCAACGTGCGAGATTGGTGCCTGAATTTGGTCAGCTCGCGCCCGCCGATTGCCCCGGACTCGCGCCTGGTGGTGGTCGATGAGCGCACGACTGACGAAGCCACATCCGAGTACCGCGGCGTGCGCGGCGGCGGCTGGACGTCGACGACAGACGACTGTCGTTCAAACCTGCGCCAGGGGGCCAGACCCGGTTCGCGGGCTGATGATCTCGGATTCAGGCTGGTCCGCACACTCAAGCGCTAGCACACGCTGCCCCCGGTGATAGGGTAGCTGTTCCCGCCCGAGGACCCCCGTTTCTAATGGACGCTGCTGACCTTAGGAAGGCCTCCGACTTCTGCAAGTTGGTCGAGGCCAGCCACCTGCTCGAATACCTTGGTGTACCCGAGGAATCGACGTCAGAAGTGGTGTTCTCGGCGCTGAAGAAGAAGCGGCAGCGCATGCAGAGCATGCAGAGCAACCCGAAGTACAAAGCTTCTGCGGTGGCGCTGATCAAGAACTTTCGGGTGTTCGAGCGCGTCTTGCAAGACCCGGCTGCCCACTTGCAGCAGTCCCGCCTCGAAAAGGAAGCCCGCCAGCTTCCGACGCTCGAAGTGGCCATCGAGGCGGTGCTCTCCAGCGGTGAACTGACCCAGCCAGAAGTCGACTTTGTGCGCGAACAGGCCATCACCTTGGGCATCTCGGAGCGACGCTTCGACCAGGTCCTGCGCGAAAAGGCAAAGGCCAAGGGCGTGGCGATTCCCGGCGGCGGCGCCCCAAGCTGGAGCGGTGGCAACACCCTCCCCGGAAGCGGCGGCCTGCCCAGTGTCGGAGTCACCGCCGAAGAGCGGCGCAAGCTTCGCGGTGCTGCGGGCCACGGCTGGTGGGACGCCGCGTTTACACGCATGCTGCTCGAGACCATCCCCGGTGGTCCTGGCGACATGATCGACATCTACTGCCGCACGGCACTGTCGGCGGTCACCCTGCTGCCCGAACGACGTCAGCTGTCCTACCTGGGCGTCGACCGCAACCCCGAGCGCGTCGAGGCCTCCCTCGAGGCCGCACGCCAGTTTGGCAGCCGCGCGCGCTTCGAAGTCGGCACCCCCAACAAGCTGCCACTCGAAGCCGAGACGGTCGACTACGTTCTGGGCATTCGCGCTCTGGCCAACCTGCCGGACACAGCCCCGGTCTTTATGGAGGCTTGGCGCGTACTCCGAGCCGGTGGACGCATGATCGTCGCCGAGCCCGACGGCCTGTCCGAGGCCTTCGTCTTCGACGGCCACCTGTGGGAGTACAACCACGCCTTCCACGAGCTCTGCCGACGCATCGACGACCTCTCGGGCGGCACGCACTGGTCCAAAGATGCCTTCGGAAAGCCCGGCATCGCACTCGGCCCAAAGCTGGCCCAGCGCATGGCACTCGCCGGTCTGTCCATGAGTCAGATCGCCGTGCACGCCTCGAACAACCTGCGTCCGCGCCGCTTCGGCAAGCTCGCAAAGATGCTTCGACGCTACCCATTGGCCATGGCGCGCGCTCAAGGCATGACCCCCGATGCACCCGAGCTCAAAGCCATCGAGCTTGCGGTGAACAATCTCGAAAAGAAGCACGGCCCAGAAGCGATCGGCATCGGCGGCCATGTGCTGCCCATGGTCCTGTGCGTGGGCGTCAAAGACGACTGAAGCCTAGGGCGCTGAGGCAGGCTTGCGCGCCCTAGGGGCGTGGGTGAGGCAGAAGGTGCAGTCGCGCAGCGACGCATCTTCTCCTGAAAGTACGGACCGGCTCGTCAAGGGGATTCGCGGTGGAAACGACCACGACCACGACCACGACCACGACCCCGCCACCCGACGGCGACGGGGTCTCGAGCAGTCCGGCCTATGGCCGGTGTCTGCGTATGAGGCCGGTGAGGGTGGCTGCGGCTCGTGCTTCGATGTGGAGGAATTCGGCTGCGATGGCTCCGTCGCCGACTCCGA
>CAYYHT010000815.1:0-3493 GCA_964471355.1 uncultured Enterobacteriaceae bacterium | reverse complement strand
GCTACGATCATTTTTTTCTCAAATAAATAATATTATTCAATAATCAAAAAAAATGTGAATCACCTTTTCGCCCGTCACATTCGCGTCTGCCTCTTTTGCAGGCTCCTCAGCAATCTTCTGCTTGATGACCTCAATGCCAGTGGTGGATTCGGTGCTGACGCCTGCCGAGGCTTGCAGTGTCTGTGCATTTCCGCTGAGGTCCAGCCCAGACCCTAGAGTCGCCATGAAGAGAACCCGGTCGCCTTCTTCCATCTTGTCGAGCCCACCGGCACTCTGGGGAAGCTCGATGTTCGGATTCAGGCGGAAGCGATTTGCGGCTCGTTCTTCGTCGAACCACCGCTCACCGATGGTGTTTGTGCTGGCTTGTGCGCCGATTTGCGCCGAGCCCATTCCGCCTTGCGCACCGATCGCCCCTTGTGCGGCCTCGCTGATTGCGTAGCTGACGCGCCACCGCCTGCTTGCGGGGTCCAGCTGGGGCTCGTCAACATGTGCCTGGAAGCCGCCGCCGATCTCGACCATGACCGGTCCTTTTCCGGCTGAAACGGAGCCAGCGGCTGCCTCGAGTCGACCTGCCTCGTTGAAGTCGACCATTCCGCTCGCGCTCACCGAGCCCGTGTTGTTCCCCTTGTCATCCTTGGTGCCGTACCCGGCGTTGGCGCCCATCTTTCCGTCGCTGCTTGCAAAGGCCCCTCCCGTGACTCCGCTGCTGCTGCCGTCTGCGCTTGTATTGCTCGCGCCTCCGGACACGGCGCCGCCGATGGCCTCGGGGCCAACAATCATGGAGCCGCCCACGTGGGTGCTGTCCTTGCGGCCGTCTGAATGCTCGGCCTCATTCTTCTGGCCTGCTGACAGAACAAGGCTGTCTCCGGCTAGCGCGCCACTGCCTGACTGTGTCGTCGTGCCGGCAGCGTTTGATTCCGATTGATGGCCACCAATGTTGCCGCTGAGTTTTCCATCGCTCAAGGCCATGCTGCCGGTGCCGCCGTAGCCTTGGCCATGCCCACTCACGTCACGCTCATCGTTGCTGTATGCGTACGAGTTGCTCAATCCCTCTTTGCCGTAGCCGGCCGTCATGGACTCCGATTCGTTGAGCAGCGGGGTGCCCTTTTCATCTGGATGCGCGATGACAGTGCTTCGGGACGAGGCGACCTTGCCGGAGAACCCGTCTTCGGCGGAGTGCCCCACAGAACCAGACTGGTCCCTCTTCATTGTGATGTCCCCTTGGCGCTGTTCGGTTCCGCGGCTCGAGCGAGCTCCGACCTGGTCGGCGCCAAGGGTGACGCCGGCTGCGAACGTGTCGCTCCTTGCTGCGTAGTCGGAGTCGACGGACTGCTTTGACCCGACGTCTAGGTCGACCGCAGCACCTGCCAATCCTTCAGCGTCGAGGGAGTCGAGGCGGACGCCGGCGGATGACGTGGTTCGTTCACCGGTCGTGGCAGCTCCGTCGTGGACGGCTGAACTTTCGCCGCGTGCATGACCAAGTGCGAGCCCCTTCTTTCCATACTTGACGGTGTTCATCTGGCCCTTCGAAGCAGAAATTCCCTTCTTCGGACCTTCTGGCTGCGTCGAGTCGACAGCCTCGGCTAGCTCCGAGTGGTCGCCACTCGCATTGGTGAACTCAAATCCGTCCTTCGTTGCCTTGCCGTCAGAGTGGGTGTGTGGGGCCGCGTCGCTGTCGTCCCACATGCCCATGCTGCTGCCCAAGTAGTCCATGAAGCCGCCGATGGAGTCGCCCCACCCGCTGGGTGCTTCCTTGGTTTTGGGGGCGTCGGGAAGGTCCAATGCGTTCGCTGAGGGGTACGCATTGGCGACGGGCTGCTTGGAGGCAGAAGAGGCCTTGCTGCTGGCGACGCGGCTGGCCAGGTACTCTTGGTCGGGGGCGGAATCCACCAAGCCCAGCAACTCGACTCCCAATGCCGTCGCCATGGTCCCCGTTGCCCCCGCGGCGGCCGTGGTGCGCGCGTCGATCTGGCCGGCGAGCTGCAGCGTGGCTGCCACCGCATTGACCCGAGCTTGGAGGGCGATGGAGAGAGTTCCGGGCGCCGACGGATCGGAGGGACCAAGGCGCAATGCGTCTGGGAGCCGGCTCAAGAAGGCAGCATATTGGGCCTGCACTTGAACATGGAGGGCCTGGGCCACGAAGTAGGTTGGCTCGATGCATAGCGTTGGGAATCCGGAGGCAATCGCCGCGAGACCGGGACCACCCGCATCATGCGCCCCCTCCATAGTTGTTGCCGCGGCGGCCAACTGAGCGGCGACGGTGGAGAACTCGGCCTCCTTGCCTCCCTTGATTGCAGCGGCCGCCGAACCCAACAGCGCATGCAGTGTGGTGTCTTGTTCGACAGCTGAGGAAAGCAACGTGTGCAGGCCGGCGAGCGCCGTCCGCGCGTCGGTCTTGGTTTCAGCCCTTTCGAGCATTGCGAGTGCAAGCGTCGTGGGTGGTGCGTCTAGCCGCGGGGCAGCGCATTTGCCGCCACCTGCTTCGTCCGCGTCGGTCCCGCCAAGCTCTTCGTTGAACAGGAAGCCGTCGAGGCCACTGCCACCAGATTCCCAGGCCGCCGGGCCTAGGTCTGCCATCGCGTTCCCCTCTTCGTCAGCCTGAATGCTGCCTGGGACCTGCTCTTCATCGCCGCCGAGTCCCATCGCATCCATCGCCATGGCACTCATTGGCAGGTCGCTGTCGACATAGTCCGCGAAGCTCATGTCGAAGGACTCCCAAGCGGCACCGTCGACGTTCGGAGCTTCTTGCTCGACCGACGCTGTGTCTTGGCCGGCAATCCTCTTCTTTTCGACATCTGCGTCGACCTGTGCAGCCTCGGGCTTCGAAATGCCCTTGTCTTGGTCCTTGGAGGGCTGTTGGACGGGACGGTGAGTCTTCCCGCCTTGAATGGGCTCGGACATGGATTTTTCCATCGCTTGAGGAGTCAGCGCGGCTGGGCACAGAGGACTCTCAAATCGTATTTGGCACCGCCGACCGGGTACAGCGCCCGACCGACTAGTGGCGCTAGATTTCCGCCTTGAGACCTGCGATTTGGTGCGGCTGTTCTGTCGCGAACGCGCCGTGCGGGGGCCGCTAGCCATCACCCGGCGCTGGCAGATCACGCGGCGGAGTGAACGGGCGCCACGGTGGCTCGTCGAGGGGCGTTTGGCTCCGTGATAGTGGACAGGTCTACGTTGGGGAGGCCATCGCTACCGTGAAGCCGATTCCCTGGACTGCAGAGGAGGACAATCGATTCCGAGAGCTGCGTGAAAGCGGCTTGCCGCTGCGTCAGATCGCGGCGTTGCTCGGCCGGACCTACGGCTCGGTCCAGGCCCGCAGGCGTCGGTTGGGACTGCCGACCAAGCGCACACTTGCAGGGTCTCACCGCGCGGAATGGACGGTTGACGACGACCGGCTGCTGGCGGCCGCGATTGACGAGGGGCACTCTGATGTTGCGATTGCTCGGGATCTTGCACGCACACCCGACGCGGTGGCCAAGAGGCGTCTCTGGTT
>CAYYHT010000814.1:0-3493 GCA_964471355.1 uncultured Enterobacteriaceae bacterium | reverse complement strand
GGGCGGCTGCAGTGGCACGCCCAGCGCCGCGGCGGTGCGCAGCACGTCTTTGAAGATGTACACCCGCTTGGGCGGAATCTCTGCGGGGCCTTTGTGGCCGTGCGCATTGAGGAACGCAGCGAACAGGACCGGCGTGGGCTTGACGCCGACCCCGTGTCGGTCGGCCAGCGCGTGAATCTGGGTCCATGCGAGGTAGGCATAGGGAGAGATGAAGTCGAACTGGAACTCGATGGCAGTCAACGCTTTGCTCCGGGGCAGACTGCTCTATCATGGGTCCATGAGCGAACTGTCCGAGAAGGTGTTCCGACATTTGGGTGGCCGCACCGCTGAATTGGCGCTGGAGCTGTTCGACATGCCCGCAGAGCCCGTCGCCCTGCTGCGGACCGAGGTGGTCGCCTACAACGTCAAGGTGCGGGACACCGCTGTTCGGAGCACGACCATCGACTATTCCACGGCTCAAGGCATCGGGAAGGGGTGCATGGTGCTGCTCGAGCTGGCCGACGATGCCGACGCTGTGACTCGTGCGCTGATTCAGGTGGCGTGCCGCTACTTTGTGCTCGAAGAGGATGGGGGTCGGGACCTGCACGCACCGCTTGGTTTCGACGATGACGCCGAGGTGTTCAATGCCGTCGCAAACCACATTGGGCGCCCTGATCTCATTGTCTCATTGGACTGAGCCACAGCAACCGCTCGCAATGGTCTATCATGCCCGCCGGAGGGACTGCGAGTCTCTCTGCGGGGGTTTGTTGTTCGCTCGTCCCATCGCGCTTTTTTTGTTGTTGTGCACCGGCGGAACTGCCTTTGCCCAAGAGACGCCCGACCCCGTTGCCGAGTACCGCAGGCTGTCGACAGCGATGTCCTCGCTGGCGGCCAAAAATGCCTGGGACGGGGTTGAGCGCAACTTCAACCAGATGATCGAGCTCGGGCAGCCCGTGTCCCCAGGGGACTGGCTCACCGGAGCCCAGTCTGCGCGAGAGGTTGGCGACATCACGACGGCCCACAGCCGGCTGATGAAGGGCCAGGAAGCCGGCGGCAGCGAAGAAATCACGAGCTGGCTGACCGAGATCAAGCAGACCTACTCCGAAGTACAGCTGATGTGCGATCCCGGAGCCACGCCGCTGACAATCGATCCGATGCCCTTTCAGCCCGACCGGGTCAAGGCCGTCGAGTTTGCTCAGGCGCTGATTCAATCAAAGGGCGTCTTCGAGGGATTGTTGCCCGAGGGCGACTACGAGATGGGCATCTTGCCGGTCGAGGTCATTCCCGGAGATCCGCTTGTTGTAGTTGATGTTCGAACTGAGGCCAAGGGCGGTCGTGGGCGAGGCGTCGAGGACAAGAAGGGAAAAGACGGCGCCCCCGGTGACGGGGGCGAAAAGGTCGCGGGCGATTGGGGACTCGACTTCATCCCGGGCAAGGGCGGTAGCCCAACTCTCTACGGCGTGAAGGCTGGTTCTGGCTCCAACATGGGCATGGTAGGCGCTGCGTTTACGGTCAGGCCCGGACCGGACTGGTCGTTCGGTGTTGGACTGGGCATCGATGTGCTCGCCGGGTCGATTAGCGGTGCGTTTGATGTGCGCCGACGGCTGCCCGACAACCGATTCTACGCGGCGGCTCAGGTCGGTCCAATGCAATGGCGAGGCAGCTGGGCAACCCCAGGGAGCGCCAAGGCCTTCTATGGACCGAGCTTGGGCGCGGGCTACGAGCTCGCCACCAAGGGCCTGTTGCTCGATGTCGGCGGAGGGCTGGGTATGGCCGTTAAGCCTCAAGGTGTACGGCTCGGCTTTCAGTGGTCTGCGGCAGTGGGACAGAACTTCTAGGCAGTTGCTGGAGGCATCGTGGTCCTGTACGTCGGCGTAGGCATCGCGCTGGTGATTCAGGTGGCGCTGTGTGTCGCCGCAGCCTCCGAACGGCACATCCCGGCCTATCTGGCGGTAATGGGTCCGCTTGTCGTCCTGGTCGCCGCGCGGAACGGTTTCGCCGATTGGGACCCGTCCATGCCCGTCGAACAGGTCGCCGCCGAGCTGACTCACGCGGCATCCGTCGGTCCCATCATCGCGCTCATGGGTGTTGGGGCGTTTGTCGTGGGGGTCGGTCTGCGTTGGAAGGGGGAAGAGCAAGGGGCTCCTTCACTGGCGCAGATGGGGGCCGTGACCTTCGGCGTCGGACTGGTGTGGAAGCCTTGGCTGCTGGCACAGGCGACCCTGTGGCAGGCCGGCGCGATGGACTTGGCGGTCGCCCATGAGGCGGCGCGCGATGCTGTCTATCCCTGGGGCATGGCTGGACTGGTCTCTGTGGCCATTGGGTGGGGGTCGACCAGTGTCTGGGGGTACCTGCGCTACCAATGGCGTGGGCTAGGTGAGGGGTTGTCGGCGGCTGTGTTGGTTGCGTTGACGCTGTCGACTGGCCGGCCTGCCGGGATGGCCATTCGGGGCATCTATGGCCCCATGCGGGATGTTTGTGAAGTCGTGGAGCGTGAGGGGGTGAGCTTGCCCTCTGGGACGACTCATCCGGTCTATGCTGAAGTCGTCCGCATGGGACCCGACGGACTCGAGCGCTACGATTCGGAGTGGGTGTCATGGACAGCCAAGCGCCCACAGCGGGTCTTGTGGTTGGCCGCTCCACAGACGACTGTCGGTGAAGTTCGGGACGCCGCGGCGGCTTTACCTGAAGGCTCCGAGGTCCTGATTGCGGGGGCTGGCGGGCCTGTGACTGAGGGGCCATGGCTGTTTCGGCAGCATCCGGTGCTGAAGTCCCAAGGGTGTTGGGCCTGGCCCCTGCCTGGGCCAGAGCTCGACGGAACCCCGCTTGCTGACGCGTTGTCGGTCCTCCCGCGGTAGACTCGCCCGTGGAGGACGATGACGGTCCAGGACTACCCCTGTAGCTACGCTGAATATGTGTTGCTTGAACGGCTTGGGGTGGGCGGCATGTCCATGGTCGACCTCGCTCGCAAGCGCACTGAGGAGGACTTTGTCCGGTTCTTGGTGATCAAACGCATCAAGGCGGACCGCACCGACGATGAGGCGTTCGTGCGCATGTTCAAGGATGAAGCGCGCATTACCTCCGAGCTGCATCACAACAACATTGCGCAAATCTACGATTTCGGTCGCAACGGCGACGAGTATTTCATGGCGCTCGAGTTCGTCCCGGGACTCGACCTGCGACGCATCATCAATGTGTTGAGACAGCGGCGTCAGCGCGTGCCCGTTCGCATCGCGCTGCGCTTTCTGTACGACGTGCTGCAGGCGTTGAACTACGCCCACAATAAGGTCGATCAGTTCGGCAAGAAGATGGAAATTGTCCACCGCGATGTAAACCCGCGAAACATCATGGTTTCGGTCCGCGGAGAGACCAAGCTCATCGATTTCGGGGTCGCCAAAGCGACGGGGCGGCTCGAGCGAACCAAGACGGACCATGTGAAGGGCAAGTTCGCCTACATGGCCCCAGAACAGGTGACCAGCCGCGAGATCGACGGTCGCGCCGATCTGTTCGCAGT
>CAYYHT010000813.1:0-3499 GCA_964471355.1 uncultured Enterobacteriaceae bacterium | reverse complement strand
GCATCGGGCTGTTCTGGGGGGATGGCCGGCTCGTCCCGCTGCAGGTTGGCGATGATGACGTCGTCACTCCACCCCTGCTTTTCGACCACCTCGGCCAGTCGATCGGTTCCGGACTCGTGGCTGGGCAGGGTCATGACGACCCGTCCGCCAAAGCCCTCGACGGTCGCAGCGATGGTGGGGTCTTCAGTCGCCACCCAGACCTCGCTCGCGTTGGCCCGAGAGCCTGCCATCCAGACCCGCTCAATGAGGGTCTTGCCGGCCACATCGAGCAGCGGCTTGCCTGGCAGGCGAGTCGATGCGAGTCTCGATGGGATGACAATTCGGTAGTCGGCCAAACCGCCTCCAGTCCTACATGCGTGCGTGATCGCGGACGGACGCCAATAACAGGCTGACGATCAGGTAGAGAAACAGTGCGAGCGCACCGGTGGTGAACACTGCACGCAGCTTGAGTGGGCCAGCCGGTTGGTCGGGTGCGGATGGCGCAGCCAGCACGTCCAAGCGTCGCTGTTGGGCCAGGTCTTGGCGTCTTGCGTCTGCGAGAGCTCGAACGGCGAGCCGGTACGATTCTTCGGCCACGCGACCCTCGAAGTCGGGGACGGAGTCGCTGGCAACGGGGGCGGGCAATGCAGTTCGCGCTCGGTCAACCTCGGCTGCTGCGGCGTCCAGCGCTTGGCTGCGGCGGTCGTTGTCGAGGCCGGCAACCAGCTCGCGCGTGCGGTCGATGAGGGCATTGGCGAGTCGCGGAGCGGCGTCCGGGTCAAACGCAATGACGGTGATGTGGACATTGCCGGAGCGTTCATCGACATACAGTTCGACGTTCTTTTGGTAGCTGGCCAATCGCGTCTCGGAGCCGGCGCTCGCCGATAGCCGGGACATCCAGTCGACATCGGCGCTGGTGTAGTGCTGCGAGAATCCGGCGTTCGCGTCCAGATGAGCGAGCATGTCGGCCGAGCCCATCAGATCGCGAAGGGTGAGCGCGTCACGAACCGGGTCGGGGCGGCTGTTCGACGAGCTTTCGCTGCCGCTGCCCACGGTCACGATGGCGACGGACTTGAACTGTGGCGACGCGATGAACGTCAGGTAGACCGCGGCCAGCACCGTGGGCAGCAGTACCCAGATCGCACCGGCGCGAACCGCGGCGAGGGCGCGATTGCGCCGCTCCTGTTCCAGGCGCTGCTTGAGTGCAGTGACGTCTGTGTCGGTTCCGCTCATGCTTCGTTCAGCTCCGTGGCTGCGGCTTCGGCTTCTTTGACAGTGTCATATAGGATCAGCTGGCCTTCGGAGAGCACGGCGCACAGGTCGCAGTTGCTCACCAGCGTCTTGATGTTGTGGCTGACCATGATGAGCGAGGCTCTCTCGCGGCGTTCTTGGAAGGCCCTTCGGCACTTGCGGCGAAACGGAGCGTCGCCCACCGCGATGATTTCATCGACGAGGTAGACCTCGAACTCCATTGCCATTGAGAGGCCAAATGCCAGCCGCGCCCGCATGCCCGATGAATACGTGCGCACAGGACGGGTGAAGTAGTCCCCAAGCTCGGAAAAGTCGAGGGCAAAGGCCGTGATGTAGTCAACGTCCTGGCCGTAGACCCGCGCCACGAAGCGGCAGTTCTCTTCCCCCGAGAGCGACCCGTTGAAGCCGCCTCGAAATCCGATGGGCCAAGACATGCGCCCGTGTCGGATCACCTGTCCACTGTCGGGTTGATCGGTGCCTGCGATGAGGCGCAGCAGGGTGGATTTGCCCGCGCCATTGCGACCCAAGATGCCGACGCTCTTGCCCTTGGGGAAGCTCATGGACAGGCCCTTGAGTACAGGCAGGTAGCGGCCGTCGGAGTGGTAGCCCTTGACGATATTCTTGAGCTCGAGAATCATTCGTTGAGCCTGTCACGAGCGATGGTCTCGGCGACGAGCCCCATGGCGATCATCGCGACGATCCACAGAGCAAGGTAGGTCGGGTCGCTGTGTTCGGAGCGGTAGGTCGAGAAGAAGCCATCGCGGATGATCTCGACCGCGTGCAGCACTGGATTCCACATCAGCAGTTCACGGGCCGCCGGGGGCAGGCCGTTGGCGGTGAAGAACACACCGGAAATCCAGAATAACGGCCGCAGAATGGCGGACTGTACGCGCTCGACGGACGGGAATAGCACCGCTGCGCTCGCCAGCAGCAGGCCGGCCCCGAAGCCCAGCAATGCGCAGCCGAGCAGCCCCGCCAGCACGCGCAGTGGGTCGGGTACTGCGAAGAGCTCTGGGAAAAGGATGCCGTGCGTGCCCAAAATGACGCCGATGATGACGCTAAACGTGACCGTCTCGAGCACGAAGCGAGCGATGTGAAGGTCGAGGTGTCTGACCGCCGGGTACGTCAGCAGCGACGAGTTTGCCTTCACTGCGGTCATTGACCGATTGATGATGGAGCGGAACATCTGGAACGGCACGAGTCCGGTCGTGATGAACGTGACGATGTCCATGCCCATGGGCAGCTTGCGCCCGGCTACCAGGAACGCCAGGTAGAAGGTCGCGATGAACAGGCCGGGCTCGAGGAAAGCCCACAGATAGCCAAGTTGCTGCTTGCCAAAGCGCGTGCGGGTCTCCCGCAGAATCAGGGCCTGTACGACCCTGACCTGCACTGCGAGACCCGTGCGGACCTCGGCCAGCAAACTAGTCGTCGAGGCCGAAGAGGCCGATCAGCTTGTCGTCATCGTCGACGACGCCGAGGAAGGCTCCGGGCTGGCCGCGAAGGGTTCCCTCGGCTTCGGCGATGCTGGTCTGCTCGGACACGGTGGTCAGCGGCGGCCCCATGTAGGCCGATACCGGCGCGTCCAGGGAGTTTTCGGCAAGTGCCTTCTTGATGTGGGCAACCGAAATGTGCCCAACGATGTCGCCTTTGTCGGCAACCAGGGCCAGACCGGAGCGGCCTGCACTGATTTCGACTGCGGCGGCGCCGAGGACGGTCTCGGTCGTCACCATCGGAACCGGTCCGCGTCGCATGACGTCGCTGACGGCGCCCAACAGACGACGGCCGAGGCTGCCTCCGGGGTGCAAGCTAGCGAAGTCTGCGGCAGAGAACCGACGCTCTTGCATGAGAACCACCGCGAGGGCGTCTCCGAGAGCGAGCGTGCCGACGGCCGAGGTCGTGGGTGCCAGGTTGTGCGGGCAGGTCTCGCGCTTGATGTCGACGTGCAGCACCACATCGGCGGCCAGGGCCACCGGTGAGTCCAGCACTCCAACCATCGCGATGGTCTTGACGCCCAGCCGCTTGAGCACGGGGAGCAGACGCACGACCTCTTCGGTTCGGCCGCTGTAGGACAGCAGCAGCACCACCTCACCGCCCGTCAACATGCCCAGGTCGCCGTGGTAGGCCTCGACCGGGTGCATGAAGAACGAGGGCGTGCCGGTCGATGCCAGCGTTGCCGCGATCTTCTTGCCGATCAGTCCAGATTTGCCGACGCCAGTGACGACGACATGTCTGTCCGAATCCAAAATCAGCTGAACTGCACGGTCGAAAT
>CAYYHT010000812.1:0-3509 GCA_964471355.1 uncultured Enterobacteriaceae bacterium | reverse complement strand
GAAGCACTGCCTGTAGAGGTCCATCACCTCTGCCTGCGGTGCGTGCGTCTCGCAGTAGTCACCTTCGCGAGCTGGACGCTGACAACGGCGTGGAGGTTGGAGACCCGTGCGTCCACCGGCGGCGTTCCGGCCGAGGAAGATGATTGCTTCGCAGCGTGGTTGATCCATCTTGTCAATGTAGTTGGATCCCTGTTGATCCACAACCTGTTCGCCGAGCGCCGGACAACCTCGGCTCGCACACGGCGAGAACAGTCCGCTACTCGTCCGCGGTCAGAGTCCTGATCGCGGCGACGACGCGCTCCCGCAACACCACAGCGTCACTCGGGAGGGCGTCCACGAGGGAGGGCGCCGGGGCACCATCGAATAGGAATAGGCTACATCGCGCTGGGCACCAACATGCGCGGCCGCAAGGATGTCCTCGGCCTGTGGATGGCGCCCACCGAAGGCGCGAAGTTCTAGCTCGGCGTTCTCGGCGAGCTCAAGGCACGGGGAGTCGAGGAGTCCTCATCGCGTGCTGCGACGGCCTCACCGGGTTTCCAGAGGCCATCGAGGCGACCTTTCCTCACACCATCGTGCAGACCTGCATCGTCCACATGATCCGAAGCAGCACACGGCTGGTGTCGTGGAAGAACCGGAAAGCGGTCGCCAAGGCGCTGCGACCTGTCTACACGGCGCCGACCGAGGAGGCCGCCGAGGAAGCGCTCGAGGTCGTGCCGTGGCTCCCTGGCGAGCTGTCGCGGTGGACGGCGACTGAACGCGAGCGCGGCTGGGTAGGCGCCTGCTTCGCCGGAAAGGAGTGCTACTGGGCGAGCGCTGATCTCGGGAAGGCGCGGCCGGCTCCGTAGGTCAGCCGGAGTCGTCGTTGTCCCTGGTCGTCACGGTGCCGCCGACGGTGCCGCCGACGGTGATGCCAGCGACGAAGGCGTCGACAAGGCTCTGGCAGAGCGCGTCGTTGTCACTGGTGGTCAGGTCTTCCTTCGGTCAGCGCGCTGGCGCATACAAACGCTCAAAGATCGCCGAACAGGTCGACGCCGGCTGCGACCCAGTAGATCTTGCACTGATGGAACGGGTAGGACTTGTGCTCGAAATACACGCGGCCGCTCTGGCCATGCCAAACGCGGTTGTTTGCGGTGGCGCCCCCCACGGTCGACTCGCCATACTGCGCGGTGAGACTGGCCGAGACCGCTTTGCAGAAGGCTGCATCGTCGCTGTGCTTACTGGTGGACGTCGCGTATCGGACCTTAAGCACATCATGTTCATCGAAGGCCCAGATGACGGGGAGCGGTACCCCTCCAAACTCCATGGTGTCCGGGTCGGCGCTGAAACCCGTGAGGTGCACTCCGTTCTTCGTGGATGAGGGAGCCTTCTTGGTCAGCTGTGGGAGGTCGGCACGTGGGGTGTCCCAGGCCACGCCGCTGGGGCCGCCTTCGTCATCTACTAAGGGAGCGAACTCACCGGTTCCTGATCCCCCGCATGCCAGAGCGAGCAACAGACAGAACACACTTGCTACCGACATCGAAAACCGCATGACGCCACGGTACCACCACGAAGATTGGTCGCTGTGAGGTCGGTCAGCTGGTGGGGGCCTCGGGGACGCTACCGCCTGCATCGCGTTCCGCCTTCTCGCGGTAGTAGGTCGCGATTTTCTCGCCCATCGAGTCGCGTTGCTCATCCGTCAAGGACTGCTCGGTGGCGATCAGGGCCCTCGCCCCCACGACATCGATCTTGCCGTCGTCAATCTTGTCGCGCATGTCCTCCCAGACACGCGCGTAGTCATCGCCGTGGGTATTGTTGCCCTGGATACTGATTGGCGCGGCTCCATCGATCGCCATTCCGACGCCAGTGCGGAACATTTCGCCGCCCCAGTCCACCCAGTCCTCATCCTCGTAGCTGTGCTCGACGCTATCCACTCCCACAATCTCGCTGCTGAAGTCCTCTTGGTCGGTCTTGGCAACTCCGGGCAGGTAGGAGGAGTCTCCTGCGTCGCGTTTGGCAGCATTGGCGTGTGCGAGGGGAGAGTCCAGATGGCCATCTGCGGTGTCGAGGCCCGCCATATCGATGGTCGTGATTTTGCCAGTGGTCAGGGTCTCTCCGCCCGCCGGTACCCAGTCACCCTTCGACCTGTAGTGGGTGGAATCGACGCCGGCTTCGTCGAGCTTCTCGGCATCGTCTTCATTGATGCCGGGCGCTTGGAACGTGACGACCCGACCAATGCTCGATGCGTTTCGTGATGCCGCAAGTTGGGCCAGCGCGCCTCCGAGGCTGTGCCCCGTCACGTCGACCTTTCCACCCAAAGCGGCGAGCAGCGCCGCGATTTTACCCTCGTTGGCTGTGTACTGGTACGACCCGACGCCTTCTTCGTTGAGGTCGTCTCCAACGTCCCCCAAATCCGCGGGTTCGGTGCCGCGGAATGCCAATACGGACCGTAGGGTACTGCCCTTCAATGCCTCCTTCGCTGGTCCCTCTGGAGGGCCGCCGGGGAGAGCCAGGAATCCGATGCAGTAGAACCCTGTGTCGGGATCGTCAATCTCGTCAAGCTCCGCATACCCCCATGACGCCAGGACCTCCGGGTCTGCGTAGCGCCAGCCGCCATAGGCATAGTTGTGGGCCATCTCCTCCAGGAGAATGTCGTGGGTAGGGATCTTGCAGATGGCGTCGGTGTCGGCGTTGGCGATGCCGTTCTCATTCCACATCTCGTAGGCGACTTCCGCCGGGATCTTGCCCTCATTCGTCTTCTCGCCGATGTCCCTCATGACGTCCACTGCCTGCCCGGCGGCTTCCTGACCTTGTTCGAGGCCTTCTCCGACCATCGCGACGCCTTCGTCGATCACTCCGTGGCCATACTCAAGGGCGTCATTCCCGCGACTTTGTCCGTAGTCCATCGCGTCATTCCCCATCTGCACGCCCTGGTCGACGACTCCCTGGCCGTAGTCCACCGCATCGCCCGCCATGTCGGTGATTCCCCCGGCCACCGCGTTGCCCGCGCCTTCCACGCCCTCGAAGAAGCTAGCACCCGCACCCATCAGCGAAGCGCTCCAACCCTGGGCCTGCTCCATGTCGGGTCCGCGGGCATTCAGCGCTTCGCCGTTGACCTCTTGGGAGGCAGCATCGAGGTTCGGCGTCTCGGATTGCCCCCCTTGTGGCTGCGAGTCGCGCTGCTGCTGCTCTTGATCGAGCCGACCTTGTTCTTCGACTTGGTCTGGGGCTTCACGGCCTTGCTGTTGAAGCTGATCGACGTCTTTTTGTGGTGGGGCTTTTCCCCGTGCGGGAAGTTGCCCTTTGCCACCATCAGTCGGCTTCGCCATCACAGACCTCGATTGCCCAAAGGAATGGGCTAGAAGACAGAAACCCATTGTAGTTCAATTGAGTCGTACTGGCGAGCGAGCTGTGGTGTCGGCTGGCACCTCGCCATAGCGATCCACACATAGGGTGCGTTCCGATCACCGTAAGCCTGGGAACTCGCTCGTCGGATTCGCCGGGACAGTCAATGCAGTCAGCTCCCTGATTCT
>CAYYHT010000811.1:0-3511 GCA_964471355.1 uncultured Enterobacteriaceae bacterium | reverse complement strand
CTCTGTCGATGACCTGCCCGACAGCATGCGCGCGTTGATTGGCGCCGAGGAGGGCAAGCACCGCCTGCTGCTCATGCCCCAGGGCAACATGTGGGATCTGCGCGAATCCGAGATGCTGCTGTCCGAGCTCGAGAGCATCGTCGAGGGTCCTGCAGGCGGCTACCTAGCCCAGGGAGCCCTGTATCGAACGCTGAAGACGGACATGCCGCGCATCGCCGGTGTGGCCTTTGTGCTGGTGTTCCTGCTGTCTGCACTCGACCTCAAGCGCTTCTCGGAGACGCTGCTGGCCATGGGCGTGCTGACCGCGGGCATGCTGTGGGCTGCCGTCGCCATTCGTACCATGGGCATCAAGCTGTCCATGATCAACGTGGTGGGCATTCCCATCTTGCTGGGCATCGGCATCGACGTGGTCATCCACCTGCTTCACCGCCTCAAAGAGGAAGGACCGGGTGGTGTTCGACGGGCCATGAACACGACAGGTGTTGCGGCGTCGATCGCGACCATCACGACCGTCGCGAGCTTCCTGTCGCTCACTCAGGCCGGACACCGCGGTGTGGCCAGCTTGGGCATGGTCGTCGTCATCGGACTGACGGTCGTGTTCCTGACGACGGCTCTGTTGCTGCCCCTGGCCATGGCTGCGGGCTGGAAAGTCAGCGGGCAAGCGCCGGCCGACACCATGCACGACGAATAGTCTGGGGGCTGTGCAGTGACTCCAGCCCAGCTACTGCAGCGGCTCGACGGCGGTCCGCTGTGGATGGACGGCGCCATGGGCAGCGAGCTGATTGCCCGCGGCCTGGCTGTGGGGCGGGCTCCGGAGTTCTGGCTCTTTGAGCATCCCGAGCGCGTGGCGCAGGTGCATGCCGCCTATTGGCGTGCTGGGGCCGACATCGTGCAGACCAACACCTTTGGCGGCACCCCGGTTCGGCTTGAGCAATGCGGCCTGGGCGGGCGCTGTGACGAGGTGAACCGGACTGCGGCCCGCATCGCCAGAGATGCGGTCAGTGACGGTGTGCTGGTTGCCGGGAACGTTGGACCGACCGGGCTGTTTCTGCCTCCAAAGGGCACCGCTGATCCAGAGGACTTCGGGCCTCAGTTTGCCGCACAGGCCCATGCATTGGCAGCTGGCGGAGTGGACCTGCTGAGCATCGAGACCATGTACGACAGCCGTGAGGCGCTCGCCGCGGTGCGTGCTGCGGCCGAGACTGGGCTGGCGGTCATGGCCTCGATGATGTTCGATCAGACCGACGACGGGTTTGCCACCTTCGCAGGGGACCGCCCTCAGGCTGCACTGCAGGCGTTGGTCGATGCGGGAGCGACGGTGGTGGGCTTCAACTGCGCCCTGCAGGCCGGGCCGATGCTGGGTCTGCTGGCCCAGGTGCGTGCTGCGGTGACGGCTCCGATCCTCTGCCAGCCAAACGGAGGACTGCCTCGCCAGACACCCGAGGGCTTTGTCTACGATGCGCAGCCGCAGGTCTTTGCGCGGCAAGCTGCCCGTCTGTTCGGCGGTGGTGCATCGGTGGTTGGAGGCTGCTGCGGCATCGGTCCGGACTGCATCGCGGCGGCTCAGGCCGGTCGGACGGGGCCTGGGTCCTAGACTTCGCCGTGTCTTGCGTGCAGGGGCACCAGCTGCAGATTGGCCAGCACCAGCTCTTCGCCGGGCTCGCTCGCCGCGATGATCTGTCGCATGTTCCGGTAGTGGGCTCGCTGCAGCTGCTCTAGGCGAGTCAGGTCGGCGCTGCTGACGGTGAAGAGGTTGAAGCTGAACAGCCCCCGGTCGCCCTGTTCCAGGCGTTGTAGCCCCACCCCCGCCCAGAACTGTTTGAGCTCGGTCCCACCCGCCCCCCGGCGGGTGTCGACGTTCTGAATCTGCTGCACCACCCACTTGCGTCGCTGCATGCGAATCTGCCCGGTGGCGGCCAGCAGCTCGATGCAGCGCGTCTCGGTCTGGTGGTCGAGGCCCAACCGCGCGGCCAGCCAGCCCACTTGATGCTCGCGCAGGTCTTGGTAGCCCTGCAGCTGCAGACCCAGCAGGATGGCCGGTGCCCACGGAGCACTGTGAGTGAGTGTGCGTGCCGATTCCAGCTGCTGCCAGCGCTCGCGCACACTCGGCAGGTCGTTGGGGTCCACAAAGGCCGCGAGGAAGTCCAGCAGGCGCAGCGAGGTGGCTTCGATCATGCGCAGAAAGTCCGGCAGCCGCGGCTCTGCCTCTGCACGCAGCCAGCGTCCGACAGCGTGCCGACTGCGGCCACTTCGCTCGGCCAGGTCCGAGATCGATGTGCCTCCACGCAGATCGGACAGCAGAACCGCTGTCGCCCCCGGCCCCGTGGGGTCGTGCTTGTCGAGCCAGTCCGGTCGCCCCCGATAGAAAGTCTGCAGCGCGTAGTCGACATCAATGCCGACCCGCTCACAGGCCCACAGGGTCTTGGCAGCTGTCGGAAAACGCCGTCTGGACTCCCAAGTGTAGGCGACGTTGCACCGGTAGCCGAGACGCCTCGAAAACGCCGTTTGGCTGCGCTTTCCACGGATGACCCGCAGCAGTTCGGCGGCAGTGTGTTCCAGGTCCATTCGAACAGTTTCGCACATGTTGGCGCGAATCTGGACCCTAGTTTGTGCGAATCTGATTGGACTCCGGGGCGTGCGCAGGTCACATTGAAGGTGGCTGGACGACCTTGGAGCATGCAATGCGCCCCACACTTCTGTTTATTGGCATCGCTACCCTCACCGGTTGCTTTGGAGCTGACGGCGACGGCGGACAGTTCGGCGAAGAGTCGGGCATGGGCTGCGAGATCGTCAACACCACCGTGCTGACCCTGGACGAGCAGAGCTCGCTGGGCTTTAGTGGCCAGTCGGTACTGGATTACGCCGGCATCAGCGACGACGACGTGCTCGAGTACGAGTCGGGCACGACCACGCCGATCCACGTCGCGGTCACCTATGACGAGGGTGCGGTGCGCTACGTCGAAGAGCAGATGGTCAGCGATGGCGGCGACGGAGGCATCGAGCCGGCCATCGCCATGGACTGCCCTTGGTACGTCGAGGTCGAGGTCACCATCGCTATTTCGACCGACGATGGCGCCTTTGACGAGAGCTGGGTCACGTCGATTCGCTCGAGTGCCGATGGCGAGGCCAGCTGGAATGCCAAGCTCGAGGACCTGACCGGCAGCTTCGATCCGTGGGCATATGTGGATTCAGCTGGCGACTATGACGAGGTCACGGCGCGCTTCGAGGTGACCTGGGACTCGCTGGGCAGCCACGGCGAGTTGGTCGGCCAAGCCACTGGCACTGTCGGCGACCCGGACGACCCCGACAGCATTGCCTTTGCCGAGTTCAAGCCGATGGGCACCTGGGGCGACGACGGCGAGCCCGACATCTAGGCGCGGCTACTCGTCGGTTGTGGGGGCATAAAATCGCATGTTCTGGACGCCGTGAATGGCGGTGAACAGGCATGGCGATGGGGCCGATGACAAACGCGGCCTGCTCGGACAGCTTGTCGAGCTCGACGACCAGCTCA
>CAYYHT010000810.1:0-3515 GCA_964471355.1 uncultured Enterobacteriaceae bacterium | reverse complement strand
CTGCAAGCCCGGATGCCGCCAGCAAGGTGATTAGGATGACCATGGGCTCGGCGGTGCCTGCCGCGTCTCCAGCTAGGAAGGGGTGGACGATCCACAACCCGGTGCCCCCCAGTGCCGCAATGAGCATCGTGATCACGCTCTGGGCGCACAGGCCCTGCCTCTCGGGCCGATTGGTGAGTGCGACAGCCCCGGCAATGGCGAGGGCGATGGTGGCCACCAGAGCAGAGCCCCCCATGTCGGTGGTCAGGGCGACCGACGAGCCCCGCAGCATCATTTGACCCTTGTCCACGGGGTCGACGAGCTCCATCACTTCGAGCGTGGTCATCAGTCCAACTGCGCTTCCCGTGGCGCCGACAAACGCGGTCAGAGCAGGCAACACCGCGTAGGCGCCCAGGAAGGCTGTGTCCTTTTCGCGCTCGGCTTCTGCCAGCGCAAAGGCCACACCGACGGAAATAGGCGACAGCAGCACCACAAGCCACATGAATGGCCCGCCCACAGTCAGCGGGTAGTTCAGGTTGCCGAACGCAGAGCTCAGTGTGATCAGAGTGATCGGAACGCCGATGGCCAGCCCCACCGCAAAGCTGATGGCGATGCCGCGCCAATCCGTCCCCTCAGCGCCGAGGAGGGGTTCGCCGATGCTGACCTCACTCGTGGGCTCGACACGCTGCACTGGGGCGGTGGCGGCGTAGGTCTCCTCTGCACTCGGTTGGCTTTCTGGAGCCATCGAGCCGAACCCGTCGAGGCCGAAGGTGACATCAGGACGCGGGGTCAGCGTGGGGTCTCCCGCCCCGCTCGACATGGACTCGGCCCGGGCCATCAGCGCGTCGTCGAAGGCGAGCTCGTCGGAGCTGAATGAGGCGCCGCCGGTCCATGCTTGGCGAAGTGCGGCCACCGATGGGGTTCGGGTGTCCGGGTTGGGGTCGAGAGCACCCAGGATGGCGGCTTCAATGTGCTCGGGGATGTCCGGCACCAGCTCGCGAGGGGGAATGAAGCGAGCGTCAGCGACGGCTTTGAACAGCTCGAGCGTGTCCGATCCGTGAAACGCGCGCTTGTGGGTGACCAGCTCGTAGAGCACGGCCCCAAGCGACCACACATCGGCCCGGCCATCGACATTCTTGCTGTCGCGAATCTGTTCCGGAGCCATGTACGCGGGGGTGCCCATCGTGGCCCCGGTTCGGGTGGCGCTGTCGTCCTGGTCGGCCTCGAGTGTCTTTGCCAGCCCAAAGTCGGCGACCTTTGGAATCAGCTCGCCGTCATGGATCGCCAGCAGAATGTTCGCCGGCTTGATGTCTCGGTGGACCAGGCCGTGCTTGTGGGCGGCGGCGACCCCCTTCAAGATTCCCCGCGCCAGCCGATCCGCCTGACCCAGCGTGAGCCGCTCGGCAGCCAGCAGCTGTGCCAGCGATGGGCCGTCGACGAACTCCATGACCAGTCCGGGAAAGCCGCCAGCATCGACCACATCGGTCACTGTCACCACATTGGGATGATTCAAGCTGCTCTGCGCCCGGCCCTCTGACATCAATCTGGCTCGAATTGCCTCGGTCGGAACCAGCAGCACCTTCATGGCATGTGAGCTGCCGAGCTGAGAGTGGCGCACCCGGTAAACGGCCGCCATCCCGCCCTTTCCGAGCAGGCCTTCGACGGTATATCGGTCGATCTGAGCGCCAGAGGTCAGCTGCATGCGGTGCTGCTCCGGCACGAAGGTAGCAGAACGGTGTTGCATGGTGCTTGACGACTGGACTCCAGTGGGGCAAATTGCGCCGTCTCAGGAGTCCGCATGACGCGCGCCACAGCCCTTCTTCTCGCTCTCGTACCCAGCATTGCCGGCGCTGTTTCGCCGGATTGGTTCCTCGATGGAGCCGGCAGCATCGAGATCGAAGGCACCGTTGACCTGCCCATGTACCGCGGCGGATTGACCGATGGATACCCGGTGATCGAGTGGTCGCTGCCCGCTGAAGACGAAGAGGACCTCGATGAGCGCGGCGTGATCGGCGTCGGCCTGGCCGGGTTCAACTTCATGACCGAAGACTTTGCGAGTGCCGTCGGCGCCAAGGTCAAGAAAGAGGGCAAGGACCAGAAGCTGCCGCGCGCAGTGGTGCCCGAACTACACCTTGCCGGCGGTGTGATCTTGCGCGACACGCGCTGGATTGTGCTCAGCGGCGTCGAGCTGGTCCACGGTGAATCCGCGGTGTTGTCCCTGCAGACACTCGACGAAGTTCAGTCCGCCATGCTCGCCTCAGAGGGTGTCGTGCGCCTGTCCGCGTCGGACGATCTGGTTGCTGCGACGGGTGGTGGCCAAGAGTACGCCGTCAGCATCGGCCAGAGCTACAAAGAGCACGGACTCAAGGCCATCAATATCAACCTCGGACCGCTGGTGCCGGGCGCGTTTGGTGACCAGGCGGGACTGTTCTACTTGACAGCTTCGGGTCTGACGGCCCTGAACTCGGACTACAAGGCCGAAGAGACCCGTGAATATGGTGGCATTCGCTACCAGCGCGGCCAGGCCAAGCTCGGCGAGCTCGCCTTGGGCGAGACCGAAGCCTTGGTCGGCATGCTGCCTTGGTCGGGCCTCGAAGAGGAGCCTGTCGGCGCCATTGGTTGGGCCAGCCTGTGGAACGTGGACATCGCCATCAACCCTGCCGACAAGCAGATTGCGCTGGCTGCCGTCGATTCCCCAAAGTGGAACGACCCGAACGACGTGTTCGTCAAGAACGCGCGCGACGAGTTCAAACACCTTGAAGAGAAAGCCGCCGAAGAAGAAGCGGAAGAGACCGATGACTCGGAAGACGAAGGCGAGGACACCGGACCCGACAAGGGCGACTCCGACGTCGTCGATCGGCACATGGATCTGGCAGATGTCCTGTGGGACGCCGGCTCGACAAAGAACGCACTTCGCCACCTGAAGCTGGCTTCAGAAGCCGCCGGTGACAACTGCTACCCGTATTACGCCTATGGCTGGACGCTGCTGCACAGCGGCGACGCCGAGGGTTCTCTCAAGCCGCTGCGGCGCGCTGGCACTCTTTTCGACCAGTGGGACTCCCACGACCTCGAGACCCTCAAGCTGATCGACAAGGACAAGGCGCCCGAGGGCACCTTTGACCTCGACCAGGACAGCGCCTGTCACGTCGCTTGGGGCGACTTGGCTGCCGCGCAGCTGGTCTTGGGCCGCAACGACGCTGTGAAAAAGAACTACGACCTGCACCTCGACCTCGACCCTGACTTGGCCCAGGTCTACGGAATGACCCTGCTGATGCAGGAAGATTGGGTCGAGGCAAACAGTGTGCTGCGCCGCGGCTTCAATATGCAGGACCGCGACGACCCTTGGTTGCGCCTGGCCGTGGGCTTCGCCAACGCAAATGATGGTCGTCCCGAGATCCTGGCCGAGCAGATCAGCAAGCTGAACAGCCAGGCCGTCCGCACGTCGCTGACCACACAGCTGATCGCCGTGGAGTTCACTCGCATGACCTCTGGCAAGGAAGCCGGGGTTGCAGTGGCCAAGTCATTCGTCGACGAAG
>CAYYHT010000809.1:0-3516 GCA_964471355.1 uncultured Enterobacteriaceae bacterium | reverse complement strand
CCGACACCGATGTGAGCTTCTCGCTGGACTGCGATGCGTCGCTGCTCGGGCAGTTCTCGCTGCCCACTGCGGCCGACTACATGGCCATCAGGCGCGCGTCGGACATGGGTGGCGACGAAGAGACCGAGACCTGGGGCACGGCTTGCTCGGGTGCGAGTGACATGACTCTGTGCCAGACCACTTTGGCCACCACTTGGCCGAGCTCGACGGGCTGGGGCTACTGCGGCGAGGGCTGCTCGGACTACGGGCTCGTGTGGACACGCAACGACGAGGTCGGCCTGGCCGACGCCAAGGACGAGCTGGTTGGCTTCTTTGGGGACATCGACACCCCGGCCGAGGCGCTGTTCTTGGTGCAAGCCGCCGGCTACACACCGGTCTGCTCGACCCTGGTGTCCAAGGCCGACGGGTCGTACGAGTTCGAGGCCAATATTCTGATCTCGGACTGCCCCTGGACCACCGAAGACCACATGCTCAGCGTCGACTCTCGGGGGGCCGTCGTCTCGAAAGAGACCCTCGCCGTCAACGAAGACGGTTCGTGTGCTGGTCGTCGCCCCGATGGACTGCTTGATGCGACCTGCGTGCCCGCCGATTCCATCGCGCGACACATCGCGGGCTTGGCCCGGCTCGAGGCCGCCGCGGTTGTGGCCTTTGAGCGACTCGCACTCGACCTAGAGCGCTTTGGCGCCCCCGCCGACTTGGTTCGTCGCGCCCGACGTGCGGCCCGGGACGAGGTCAAGCACGCGCACATGATGGGTGTGCTGGCTTCACAGCGCGGGTTTGTGCCCGACCCCATCGAGGTGGCCCCTTACCAACAGCGCGACTTTGCCGAGTTCGCGCGCGAGAACGCCGTCGAGGGCTGTGTGCGCGAGACCTTTGGTGTGGCCGACGCGCTGTACCGATCCAAGCAAGCACCGACCGCCGGACTTCGTTCCGCGTTCAAGCGCATTGCCCGCGACGAGGCGCGGCATGCCGAGCTGTCTTGGGACATCGACCGCTGGGCACGCCAGCAGATGTCGGAGACACAGCAGGCGACGGTGGAACAGCAGATGGTTGCTGCCTACGAAGAGCTTGCCAGCCAGCTGTCGACCGAGCGGCCCGACGAGGTGCAGCGGGCTCTGGGAGCGCCGTCGGCCCAGCACGCGACCTCGATGGCCTCGAAGCTGCGCGAACGACTGGCGGCATAGGACCGCCGTCCATGGATCCCAAAGTTTTCCGAATGTTGGACGCCGGTGGCCAGCCCATTGGCGGGGTCGCGGCGCCCAACTATGACGAGCAATCCGTCACGGTGGTGGGCTGTCCCTACAAAGACCGACGTGAGGGCCGTCCCATGGACACGACGGCCTTGTCGGCGGTCACCGCGGATTGGCCGGCCATTCTGCAAGCCGCCCGAGCACTCAGCGGCCCGGACGCGACGGTGCACCGCGCCTGGCGAACGACCATGGCTTTGCTGTTGGCCCCCATCTTGCGCGCTCAGGCGGACCCGACCCCGACGCCGCTTGTGATGTCCGGCGCCTTCAAGGTGGCGCTCGGCTATGCCCAGGCACTGACCCACCTGTTGCTGACTCAGGCCGGCACCGCCGATGCTCCGATGGCTGAGCAAGAGTCTCCCGAGCAGCTGTTCGAGCGCCTGGACCGCGATGGCGCGCTGCTTGGCAAGCGTCATGTGTGCAGCGGCACCCCGCGCATGATCGCCGAGATGTGGCGCGCTCTGGCCGGAGGCGAAGCGGCCCTGCCTGGCCCGTGGAGCGACATTGTGGGTTTCGAGAGCCGACTGATGTGGCTGCTGGACCAAGAAGCGGTGGCCGCCGCTCGGGTTCTGGGCGGAGAGCTGCACGGAAGCCACACCCCTTGGTTGTTCGCTCAACAAGGAGGAGACGCCACACGCGCTCTGCGGCTGTTTCCCAGCGGCGCCGCCCCGGCGCGACTCACAGCAACCCTCGCCGCGCTGGAATGATCGTCTGAGCCGACGCTGGTATGGTGCGAACTTGGCCGCGAAAGGGCCACTGGAGGCGCAATGTCCCTGACTCGACTGCTGATGTTTGGAGGCATTCCCGAAGACCACCTGAAGTGGGCAATGCAGTACTTCGAGGAGGTGGGGGTCGACTTCGGCACCCATCTGATCAGCGAGGGCGAGACCGATGCGTCCATGTTGATCATCGTCGATGGCCAGCTGAGCATGACGACGGGAGGTGTCGAGCTTGGCACCGCTAGCAAGGGAGATCTGGTGGGCGAGGTGGCGCTGTTTGGCGCCGGCGTTCGCTCGGCCAATGTCGAGTCGCTGACCCAGGCCAACCTGCTGGTGTTGTCCCGGCAGCGCTTCCTGGAGCTGCGCGACACGGGCAGTCCTGTGGCCTACACCATCGAGCTATTTGCCCTCGACTTCATCACCGAACGCCTGCGTCGCACGAACCAGCAAATCGCCCGGCTGTCCGAGGGCACGACCGAGGGCGAGGTCACCATGCGCAAGGGCATATTCGGCAGGCTTGCGGCAGCATTGGGTGCTGACGGCATGGGCGGCAGTCCCGTGGGCCTCAATAAGCTCGCAGCACTTCAGGCCTCGTCTTTGTTCTCGGACGCCCCCAAAGAGGTGCTGGCCAAGCTGGCCGAGGAGTTCACTGGTGCGTCCGCAGACCCCGGTACCTATGTCATCAACGAGGGCGATCGAGGGGACGACATGTTCCTCATCGTTGAAGGAGCAGTGGACGTCATTGTCGACGTCGATGGGCGCTTGGTCGAGGGTCTCGCCACCCTGCAAGTGGGCGATGCGTTCGGCATGGGGTCACTCGTAGACCGAACGGCGCAGCGCATGGCCAGCTGTGTGACGAGCGGCCACTGCAAGTTCCTGATGATGGATGCCTTTACGTTCATGCGGGTGTCTCGCGTGGGCGATGCGGTGGGCTCGGTCCTGCGAACGGCGATGGTTCGAGCACTGGCCCAGCAGCTGGCCTACTCCAATGGACAGCTCGCCATGCTCGAGATGACCCACCAGCGAGCGACCACCGGCTCCTTTGACCGCCACCGCCTGCGAGCAGCTGCTGCAGCCATGGAAGCGCACGGCAGCTACCTCAACGAAGAGTCGTCGCCCGAGTCCTAGACCCGGGCCGCGCGCAGGGCGTCGAGGGCATCGGGGACGTTCCGGCTCTGTGTGGCCGTGGCATCGGCCAGCCCTGTCAGCCAGTACACGACACTGTGGCAGGCCGAGCGCTCGCCAATGTGGACCCGCAAGACCTCGCCGGAGTGCAGCTCGATGCGCACCATGCCCTGGTTGGGACCCGACGTGCGCACCTGGTCGATGTCGCCCAAATTGACGGTGCGTACGCGGCTGCGTCCGGCCCACGTCGACTTCAGGCGCAGGTTGTCTTGGGCGACGATGAGCTTGGTCTCGATGGTGACGCGAGGCAGATAGAACAGGGCCATCCACAGTGCGAACAGCGCGAGCGGAAGCAACGGTCCGCCGACGATCATTGCAACGGGGATGCCGACCAACACCGACGCGGCCAGGCCATACCGGACCGT
>CAYYHT010000808.1:0-3519 GCA_964471355.1 uncultured Enterobacteriaceae bacterium | reverse complement strand
CGTTTGGATCGCCCGTTCCAACCCGCGGCTATGGCATCGTCGCCGACCGATGCACGGCGCTGTCAAACGTGGTGTAGGTGTGCTTCGGCAGCCTCCCGCTCTCCGTCCACCGCAATGACCACCAATCACTCTGGATGGCGTCCTCGAGCTCGAATTCTCCGGGTCCACAGGCGAGAGCCGTCAGGAGCAGGAGCACTATCGGCAGTCGCCGCCTGCCGCCTCGCACAGCAGCTTGGCCTCGGCAGAGTCCATGTCGGTCTGGCCGGCATAGCGGCTCCATGCAGTGGCAAACTCACTGGCCCGGGCGCGCATCTGCTCGGCGTAGCGGCGAGTCTGGAAGCTGGGGGAGCTGTTGCGCATGGACACGGCGTCTTCCCACTGCGCGTACCCGGCGAAGGTGCGAATGCGATGCAGCTCGTAGAGCTTTCGCGGGGCGTCGGGGGACCCTCGCATGCGGGGATGGTTCATCGCCAGGCGAGTCAGTTCCAGCAACTGGACGGGGTCTGCATCGCCACCCCGCGACAGGAATCGAGCGTACTCGTACGCGACGAACGGGTCATTGGGGCTGACCATGCTCAGGTGAAGCTCGGCGGTTCGCTGCCACCGGTCATGGTCGGCCGAGGCCCACGCGTCGGTGAGCAAGATGCGGGACAGGTGCTCCCGCACCCCGAGGTCCTGATCAGCGGTCGCGAGTGCGCCACCCAGACAGGAGCGCTCACTCTGTTCCAGGCGACCCACCAGGGCCAGCTGCTGCGGATCGACGCCGCCGGTGCAGGCCAAGACTCGGTCGTCGAGGGGCGAATCTGACGAGCGGTAGCCGCGCCAGAAGCACGACGGATGGTCGGCCATGTCGGGCCGGTCGCAGCAATTGCCCTCGGTGATCAGGCAGGCCCCCAGCGCCATGGACGGGTCAGCCCCCCAGCCGCGCTCGTAGTCCAGCCACTCAGCCGTGCGTGCGGCGACATCGCGCTTTGCGGTCTCCCATTGAGCCAATGCGATGCCGGTGCCACTGCGCTCGGCGCGTGACTCGGCTTGGTCCAGACCGGCCAGATCGGCCATGCCACGAATGACGTACAGGCCGCGGGTATCGGTCCCACCACGGGACAGCGGAAGTTCCGCATCGGCCCATGCGCGCACATTGTCTGCCACCACCGGATCAGACACCGTCAGCACGCCCTGGTAGTCAAAGGCCACCGTCAGGTCGTGCGGGTCAACCGAGCGCAGGTGTTCGTGCACAAGCTCGTGCCAAGTGCCACGGTCAAAGCGCCGGCGAGCATTGCCGATCAACATGCGCGAGGCGTCGGTTCGCTCAAGGTCCTGCTGGCTCATCTTGGCGGCATTCTCGAGGCAGCCGATCTCGGACGGACTCAACTGGCCAGCTGATGCACGAGCCCGAAGCAGAGAGCGGTCCGCGCAGACCAGCGGCTGGGCGCCGGCCACCTCGAGCTGGCGAATGGCCAGCTGACGCCACCCATCCCAGTCAGCACTGGCGGCGGCATTCGACACAAGCAACTGATGAAAGGGCTGCCTCGCATCTGTCGAGGAACTGGCTGACCAGGCACCATCGATGCACGTCAATTCGTCAGGGCTCAGAGCCCCGGACTTGGCCCGAACCGACAGCTCATCGATCTCGCCGCATGGCCAACCGCAAGGCACCGTGACGGACCAGCAGCGTTCGCCCTCACAAGCTTGCTGTGAACACGTCAATGGACCTTCTGCAGAGGCCGTCGGACCGAGGAGCAGACCCGCCATGGTAGCGATGCCCATCAGGTACACCACGCGAGACTCCCAGGCGAGCCTCATCGTACCCGAACAATGAGTCGATCCGAAGGGCTGACGAGGCCGTTTTCTACGCGCATCCGCAGGTGTCGGCTGACAGCGACCCGACCGGGCTCAAGCTCACTGAGAATCGTGCAGCAGGCTCATTCGCTTTCTGATCGCTGTCGCCCGAACACGTCGGAAAGGAACTCGGCGACGACCGCATCGAACTCGCCCTTGTGGGTGTAGGGCATGAAGTGGTCTGCACCCTCGATGATGTGGCTGCGCGACCCCTGCACGGCGGCCGCGAGCGCCTCGGCATTGGCAAGGGGCACGTTGATGTCGGCCGTCCCATGGATGATCAACGTCGGCGCTGTGATCTTGCCGAGTGGCAAGGCGAGGCTGCGAAACTGGTTTGCGTCGTTGTCGGTCCCACCGGCATGCAGAGAGCCCGGCCATCCCGCCCACACGAGCGCGCCGAGCAGCCGCCCATTTGCGGGCTCCGCCTGGATCCGTTGCCGATTCGCGGGGTCGGGAATCAACACCCGGGACATGCCGTCGGGGCCCAGGCGGTCGATGGCTCCGAGCGCCAGCCAGGCCACCACGTCGAGCTTCATCAACGCCGGCACTCTTGGCAGCGTGGTCGAGATGGCCACCGTCTCAACGGCAATCAGCCCCAACGTTCGGTCGGGGTAGTTCGCGGCAAAACACAGCCCAGACGGCCCACCGCCGGACGCGGCCATCACCACCACCTGATCGATATTCAACGCATCGAGCAATGCCGCAAAGGCCTCGGCTTGCTGCGCTGGGGTCTCTCCGACCGAAAGGGGAGTGCGCAGAAAGCCTGGGCGGGAGGGTGCCAGCGTTCGGTAGTCACCGCGGATGGCCACGGCTTGGTCACAGCTTCCCGGCGTACCGTGCACAAAGAGCACCACGGGCCCCCGGTCCCCAAGCAGCACATACTCGACGGGCCCCATGGCGGTCTGAGCCACCTCGCTGAACGTGGCCAGATGAAGCAGCCGGTCCCGCCGCCACCGCAAATAGGGAAGGAGCAACACCGCCGCGCACACTGCAAACGCAGTCAGAATCAGCACCCCGGTGGGGTTGGTCATTCCGACCCCTCTGCATCACTGGCATGTTCGTCGGGGCTCTGCAGGACTTCCCTGCCCATGTGGGTGCCTTTGCTCTCCTCCCCCAAGGCCCAAGTGACTGTGTGCGTCCCATACGACGGGTGCAGCACAAGTCCCCCCTGGCTGACCCGGGTCCCGGGCACACCCATCTCGCGGTTGCCAATGGCAAATAGTTCGATGAGCGCCAGGGCATTTGCCCCCTTCATGCGCGCATCCAGCAGATTGGCGATGAGCTGATCGACCGTCATGAACAGTCCATAGCTAAGCGCCCTTTCTGCCGCCCGCGATCAATGCCAGCAACGCCTCGGGCTGAAATGGCTTGCTCAGAAACCAACACCGATCCACTAGCTCTGGATGCGAGTCCATGGCAGCGGCGTCAAATCCAGAGATGAGGATGGCATTGACCTCCTCATTGTCATCCAAGAACCCGGCCAGCAGCTGGGCACCGTTGACCTCGGGCATGGCGAAGTCCGACACCACCACGTCGTAGGGGCCGCTGCTGTCCCACTTCTTCTGCGCGTCGGACGGTCCGAGGCTGGAGTCGACCACGAGCCCCTCGCCGGTGAGCACCCGCACAATCGCGTTCAAGACGTACTCATCGTCATCGACCAGCAAGATCTTCGTCGAGGCG
>CAYYHT010000807.1:0-3521 GCA_964471355.1 uncultured Enterobacteriaceae bacterium | reverse complement strand
GGCAGCGGCGCCGAAATATGGAGTAGCAGGACGCTGAAAGGCGAGCGGAGCGAGTGTTTCAACGGCCTGCTAGTCGTTAGCTGGCTGTCATCGAGGAGGTCCCATGCGGATCAGTCAGATGGTGATGGCCCTGAGTGTTGGATTTGCGCTGGCTTGTGGAGCCGATGCAGGCCCTCCGCAGGCTCCATTCGAGGGTGAGTGGCGCGTCATCAACTCCGAAGGCGTCGAGAACGGGCAGCTGCTGTTGATCGAGAAAGAGCAGATCACGCTCACCACGCTGGGAAAGCCCACGCCACAGCCCGCGGTCTACACCATGGACGGCGAGAACGTGAACGCCGAATACCTGGGCTGGAACTACACCCTCAAGATGGGTGAGGACGACAAGCACGCCAGCTTCAAGGGCGTCGATGGCGGCGGCGTTCAGTTCGATCTGATTCGCGACTGATGCGGCCCTCATTTGCCCTGCACGGCCGGCTGGCCCAGGACAGCATGCTCATCACCGAGCTGACCCTGTGCCAGGCACGCCTGCTCAATGACCGGCGCTACCCGTGGGTCATCCTGGTGCCGATGCGGCCAGACATCTTCGAGGTGCATCAGCTGTCCACCGCCGAGCAGCAGCAGCTGATCGCCGAGAGCTCACAGGTCAGCCAGGTGCTCGAGGACCAATTCAAGCCCGACAGCATCAACGTCGCGGCTCTGGGCAACGTCGTGTCCCAGCTTCATTGGCATGTGGTCGCCCGCAAACAGGACGACCCCGCGTGGCCAGGCCCCATCTGGGGAGTAGGCACCGCAGAGCCGTATTCGGACAACGAGGCCCATGCGCTCATCGAATGGCTAGCACAAGCCATCGGCGAGCAGCACAAGCCGTCTCAGTAGCTTCGGGGCAGTCCCAGGTCGTGCTCGGCGACGAAGTTTAGGATCTGCTCAGCAGTGACCGGCGCTGTGCGCATGAGGCGGGCAGCAGCGTGGTAGTAGATGATGCCGTACTCCTCGCTAAAGCCGTAGCCACCGTGCGTTTGTATGGCTCGGTCGACCGTCTCGATGGCGGTCTCGGCCGCGAAGTACTTGGCGTGGTTGGCGGCCGAGCCGACGAGTCCCGGGTGGGAGTCTGGCTGGTCGTACATCCACGCGGCCTTGTACATCAGCAGCTTTGAGGCTTCGAGGTTGATCTTGCACTTGGCCAACGGGTGGCTGATGCCCTGGTAGGTACCGATCGGCTTGCCCTTGAACACCTTGCGCTCATTGGCGTAGTCGACGGCCTTGGTGATGCAGCGCTGGCTCATGCCACAGGCCGCCGCCGCCGCGAGAATTCGCTCCGGGTTGAGGCTGTTGAACATGACCATGCCGCCCATGTCGGGCTCACCGACCAAGTCGGCCACCGGCACACGCACATTGTCGAAGAACACTTCGTACTGGGTCAGGCCCTCGATTCCGTGGGTCGGAATGGCGTTGAGGGTGATGCCCGGAAGCTTGGTGTCCATCGCAAAGACGGCCAGGCCAAAGCCCTTGGGCAGGCCCATCTCGTCGACCTTTTTGCGGCTGGTCGTGCGGCAGATCATGACCATCTTGTCGGCGACGTCGATGCCGGTGATGAAGGTCTTCTGGCCGTTGACGATGTAGTGATCGCCATCGCGCTCGGCGAGCGTCTCGAGCCGGAAGGTGTTGCTGCCCGCATTGGGCTCGGTGATGGCAAAGCAGAACTTCAGCTCACCGGTCGCAATGCCGGGCAAGTAGCGCTGCTTCATCTCTTCAGAGCCGTTTCGCGCAATGCACGCGGCGTCCATGATGGTGAGGATGAGCAGAGCGTTGCCATATCCGCGCTTTGCCAGGGCTTCGATGCCCACAGCAGCCGCGGACAGGCCCATGTTGGTGCCCCCGTACTCCTCGGGAATCACACAGCCGAGCAAGCCCGTCTCAGCGACCGCATCCCAGAGTTCCTGCGGAAAGACGTGGTCCTTGAGAACCATCTTGTGCAGCTCTTTTTCGCGTCCCTTGAATCGCTCCAAGCAGCCGTCCATCGCGTCTTGCACGGCGAGCAGCTCATCGGAGAGAGTGAAGTCGAAGGCCATTGCCGCTCCCTAGCGCTTGAAGAGGTTCGGGTTCTGCAGGCGCATGAGGTCGCCCATGTTGCCGCTGACCTTGATCTTGCCGGTCATGAACGCAGCCATGCCGTCAATGTCGCCGCTGACCATGCCGATCCAAGTCTCGGCTGCGGTCTCGACCGTCGCGGTCGGGCTGTCGTGATCGCCCTCGGCAATCTCGCACTTGCCGTCGTGCACGGAAAGAATCCAGTTCTCGCCTCCGCCATCGGTGCTGAACTTGAACTGGACGTCGGCGTTCCAGTCGCCGGCAGCCTCGGGCTGGAAGCGGGTGGGCATTGCCTCGAAGACGTCGCGGATAGTGATGGACATGAGTTTCGCTCCTTTTTGTGTCCAAGCAGAGTGCACGGACGAAAAGTGTCAGGTGACACCTTATACTCTATTCCCGAATCGCGCGCCAATCTCCGCTCTGCTTTAGACTTCGGTCGGAGGTCAGGTGGCGGCACGCGGAGACACGTCAATCGGCATCGGGCTGGCAACGGCGGTGTTGTGGAGTGCTGCGGTCTTGGTCTGCCTGACCGCGGTGGTGATCGCGGGCCTGTCCCTCGTCGAGCTGGCTCCCATGCTGGAGCAGAGCAGACGCGATCAACTGCAAGCCCAGGCCGCCGCGTCCAGCGAGGCGATGACAGGATTGCTCGACCCGGCACCGAGGGCCCTCGATCAGCTCGAAGCCGCATTTCAAGATCATCGGCTGAACGCAGATGACCCGACTGGCATCGGCGAGTTCTGTGCGCGGCAGCTGGGCTTGGAGCCAAGGCTGAAGGCGCTCGGCTTTACCGATGCCGATGGTCTGTGGAACGCCGGTGCGACTCGAGACAGCGACGGGCGCCTGATTCGACATCACACCGACGTGCGCATCAATGACGGCCGGCCCGCCCGTTTCATCGTGGGCGCCGGCCAGGAATCGGCCCTGCCACCTTCGGCCCCGTCGACGCCAGGGACCGCGCCGTGGTTCAACCAAGCGGTACAGACAGGCGAGCGCGGCTGGGGGTCGTTGGCAGCGGATCCCATTGTGATCGCCACGCCGACCGGCGACGCGAGCGGTCCCGTCGGCGTGCTGATGGCATCGGTCCCGCAGGCCGCAATCGCTGACCGCCTGGGGATCTCAGATGCCGGAGGCCTGGTCGCATTGAGCCATGCGGGCGCGGTCGTGGGTGATGTGGACTCCGAGTACATCGCCCTGGCCGAGAGCGCCCTTGCGCACCTCGACGTGCCCGATGCCCCCGAAAAGATGCAGCTCGAACGCAGCGCGTGGCGGGTCTGGTCGCACCCAATCACAACCGGTGGGCTGCAGGCACGGCTGATCACCGTGGTCCCCGAGTCCACCATCACTGGAGCTGTGAACCGCACCATTCGCAATGTTGCCTTCGCGACCTTCTGCCTGCTGATGGGGGCCCTGATCCTGGCATTCATGCTGTCCAG